>JAIOJU010000273.1 GCA_019911765.1 Thiobacillus sp. | reverse complement strand
CAGCAGGGGGCCGAGCCAGAGCAGATAGGTCACCGGCTTGAACGGCGGACGGTACAGCACGAAATCGCCATAGCGGGTGGTGAGGTACTCGATCACTTCCTTGTCGTCCTTGCCCGCCTTCATCTGGTCCCGGATTTCCCGGCGCAGGTCTTCCGCCAGTTCGGCCTTCGAGCCGGCCAGCGACTCGTTCTGGCAGACCAGGCAACGCAGGTCTTCGGCCAGATTGACCATGCGCTGCTCGATGGCCGGGTCGTCCGCCAGCGGGCGAGCCTCCCTGAGCGTATCGAGCGGTGCGCTTGCGGGGTCACTGGCCAGCGCCGGCAGAGAGAAGGCCAGCAGCACACCCAGCACGCCATGCCTGAAATAATCACGCTTAAGATAACCCGGCTTCATGCGCCCAACTCCTTCAGTTTCGGCTCGAATTTGTCCTTCCACACCTCCGGGCCGATAGGGCCGATGTGTTTCAGTCGCACGATGCCTGCCTGATCGATGATGTAGGTTTCCGGCGTGCCGGTCACGCCATAGTCAATACCGACCCGGCCGTCCAGATCTTCCGGCACGGCCATATAGGGGCTGCCGATGCGCGCGAGCAGCGCTTCTGCCTCGCGGTCCTTGTCCTTCCAGTTGAGGCCGACGATGGGGATCACCCTGGCCTGCGCCAGCTGCATCAGGAAACCATGTTCCTGACGGCACGACACGCACCAGGGCGCCCAGACATTCAGCATCCAGACCCGGCCCTTCATGTCGGCCGGGCTGAAGCTGGCATTGGCGTCTCCCACCAGCGGCAGGGTGAACATCGGTGCCTGGCGTCCGATGAACGGCGATGGCACTTCGCGCGGGTCGAGAAACAATCCCTTGGCGAAGAAGCCGACCAGCACGATGAAGAATACGAGGGGCAGCCAGCGTTTCATGATCAGGCCCCCTGCGCCGCGAGGTGCTTCGGCACTTCGCGGCTTCTGAGCGCGATGCGGTAACGCTTGTCCGACGCAGCCAGGAATCCACCGATCACCATGAACAGCGCGCCAAACCAGAGCCAGTTGATGAAGGGCTTGTAGAACAGGCGCACGGTCCACGCATCATTCTGGCCTTCGAGCTGCTCCCCCATGGCGACGTAAACATCGCGGAAGATGTTCGGGTGCACGGCTGCCTCGGTCATCCCCATGCCGCCTGCGTTGTAGGTCCGTTTTTCCGGGTGCAGCGTGGCGACCGGCTTGCCGTTCTGGCTGACCTCCAGCGTGCCGCGGGCAGCACGGTAGTTGGGGCCTTCGTGTTCCGTGGTGCCACGGAAAATGAAGGTATAGCCGGCCAGTTCGGCATAGCTGCCCGGTTCCATGCGCACGTCACGCTCGCTCTGGTAATTGGCGACGACGGCAATCCCGGCAATCCCCACCGCCATGCCGAAGTGAGCCAGTTGCATGCCCCAGAAACCGCGCGGCAGCGACGACAGCTTGTGCATCAGGCTGCCCTGGCCATACTTGAGCCGGTCGGCAAACCCCGCCAGCACCGCCAGGGTGATCCAGGTCGCGAGGAAGAATCCCAGACTGGCCCAGGGGTTGAAGCCATCCAGCACCAGCGGCAACAGCAGGCCGATGGCCAATGCCACCGCCAGCGCCCACTTCAGGCGCGTGGCCACATCCGGCAGGCTGGCTTCCTTCCAGCGCACGAGCGGACCGATCGCCATCAGGAACAGCGCGGGCACCATCACCGGCACAAACACCGCATTGAAGTAAGGCGGGCCGACGGAAATCTTGCCCAGCCCCATGGCATCCATGAACAGCGGATACAGCGTGCCGAGCAGCACCGATCCCAGGGCCGCGATCAGGATCACGTTATTGGCAAGCAGCAGCGACTCGCGCGAGAACCAGGTAAAGCCGCTGCCGGTGATCATCTTCGGCGCGCGCCAGGCATAGAGCACCAGCGAACCGCCGATCACCACCGCGAGAAAACCCAGGATGAAGGCACCACGCGCCGGGTCGGTGGCGAAGGCATGCACCGAGGACAACACACCCGAACGCACCAGGAAGGTCCCCAGCAGCGACAGCGAAAACGCAACCAGCGCCAGCAGCACGGTCCAGGCCTTGAACGCGCCACGCTTCTCGGTGACCGCCAGCGAATGAATCAGCGCCGTACCGGCGAGCCAGGGCATGAACGAGGCGTTCTCGGTCGGGTCCCAGAACCACCAGCCACCCCAGCCCAGTTCGCGGTAGGCCCACCAGCTGCCAAGCACGATCCCGAGCGTGAGAAAAGCCCAGGCTACCGTGGTCCACGGCCGCGACCAGCGCGCCCAGGCCACGTCCATCTTGCCTGACAGCAGCGCGGCGATGGCAAACGCGAAGGCCACCGCGAAGCCGACATAGCCCATGTACAGCATCGGCGGATGGATGATCATGCCCCAGTCCTGCAACAGCGGGTTCATGTCATTGCCGTCCATGGCTGCGGGCAGCAGACGCTCGAACGGGTTGGACGTGGTTAGCAGAAAAGCCAGGAAACCCACCGAGATCAGGCCCATGACACCAATCACGCGCGCCGCCATATCCTCAGGCAGGTGGCGCGAGAACACCGACACGGCGGTACTCCAGAACGCCAGGATCAGCACCCACAGCAGCAAGGAGCCTTCATGCGAGCCCCAGGTGGCAGTGAAGCGATACACCTCGGGCAGTTGCGAGAACGAGTTTCGCGCCACGTTCTCGACTGAGAAATCGTTGGTCAGGAATGAATACGCCAGGCAGGCAAACGCGAGGGCGGTGAACACAAACTGGCCCTGCGCAGCAGGTCGCGCCACCCCCATCAGGGTGAGGTTGCCGCGATGCGCGCCGACCAGCGGCAGGATGGACTGGGTCAAGGCCAGCAGCAAGGCAAGAATCAGGGCGAAATGGCCGAGTTCCGGGATCATGTTTAACTCCTTTTACAGCCTGAACAAACGCCGGCCTGAGGCGGGCTGGCGTCTTCTGATTTCAAAATCACTTCACGATCGTCTGTTGCGCTTTTGCTGCCTGTTCCAGCGCGTGAGCGGCTTCAGGCGGCATGTAGTTCTCGTCGTGCTTGGCCAGGACCTGGGTGGCGGTGAAGCGACCGTCACTGCCCAGCCGGCCTTCCGCCACCACACCCTTACCTTCCTTGAACAGGTCGGGCAGGATGCCGGTATACGTCACCGGAATCGACTTGGCCGTGTCGGTCACCACGAAGGTAGTGGTCAGCCCATCCGCCTCGCGCTTGATGCTCCCCGCCTCGACCAGACCACCAATGCGGAAGGCACGACTGGTCGGCGCCTCCCCATTGACGATCTGCGTGGGCGAGAAAAAGAACACCAGATTGCTGTTGAATGCATTGAGCACCAGTGCCACCGCAACCCCAAGGGCTGCGACAACCAGGGTGATCAAGGCGAGTTTTTTGTGCCGTGGTTTCATCATCGTTCCAAAATTACTGTGTTTCCCAGGATTTCATGCGCTTGAGCCGCTGCCAGGTCTGCAGGCGATGGCGACGCAGCAGCCAGACCTCGCCCACGATGCAGAGCAGCGTCACGCCGAATGAACCCCAGACATACAGGCCATAACCGCCCATGGCCCAGAAGGCCTCCCAGCTTTCCCAGTTCATGGCTTGCCCTCCAGCAAGGTACGCGCCCAGTCGGTTTGCCGTTCACGCTCGAGAACCAGTGAACGCGCACGAACCAGGGCAACGGCAATGGTATACATCCAGGCGGCGAGCGCCATGATCAGCATGCCCCACAACATGATGCGGGCCATGGACGGCGCCCCGGTGAGGCTGACGGAAGAACCCTGATGCAGGGTATTCCACCACTTGACCGAGAAATAGATGATCGGCACGTTGACGACGCCGACCAGATTGAGCAATGCCCCGGCACGGTCGGCGCGGCGCGGATCGTCGATCGCCGCCTGCAGGGCCATGACGCCGACATACAGAAACAGCAGGATCAGTTCGGACGTCAGGCGGGCATCCCACACCCACCACGCGCCCCACATCGGCTTGCCCCAGAATGCGCCGGTCCACAGGGCGACAAAGGTGAACATGGCGCCGGTGGGGGCAAGCGCACGCGCCATGACGAACGAGAGTCGTGTATTCCAGGCCAGCCCGATGGCCGACCAGAACGCCATGACGACATAGATGAACATCGACATCCAGGCTGCCGGGACGTGGATGAAGATGATGCGGTAGCCCTCGCCCTGCTGGAAATCGGTGGGGGCCAGGAAGAAGCTGATGTAGAGGCCGACTACCGTCAGGATCAGGGCCAAAGCGGCAAACCACGGAATCAGCCTGCCCGCCAGGGGATAAAAAGTCGATGGCGAAGCGTAGTAGTACAGATTCAAGACTTACTCCACGGAAACTTTAAGGGCCATTGCACTCACCCAGGGGGCCAGCAGCAACGACAGGATCAGAAACGCCCCGAGCAGCGAGAGGTGTGCTTCCGGGCCGGTGCCGGAGAGTACGCCTTCCACTGCGCCTGCGCCAAAGATCAGGGCCGGTACATACAGCGGCAGGATCAGCAAGGTAACCAGCACGCCGCCGCCACGCAAGCCCAGCGTCAAGGCCGCGCCGATGCTGCCAAGCAGGGACAGGATCGGCGTCCCGATGGCAAGCGACAGGACCAGTATCCACAATGCCTCGGCCGGCAGGTTGAACTGGACCCCCAGCACCGGCGCAATGATCAGCAGCGGAATCCCGTTGATGATCCAGTGCGCGATGGCCTTGCCCAATGCCAGCAGGGTATTGGGATACGGCGACAGCAGCATTTGTTCCAGGGTGCCGTCACGATAATCGTCGGCAAACAGCCGGCCCAGCGACAGCAGCGAGGCAAGCAGTGCAGACACCCAGACGACCCCGGGACCAATCGTGCGCAGCATGCTCGGCTCGGGACCGATGCCCAGCGGAAACATGCTGACCACCATGACAAAGAAGAATTGCGCGGTCAGCCAGTCGCCGCGCCGCCGCGCAGCCAGCAAGACATCGCGGCGAATGACGGTGAACAGGAATTTCAGCATGGCAGATCCTGTGCCTGCATGCCCCATCGACTATGGAAGCGCTGAACAAGTCCTTCGACAAGCTCAGGACGAACGG
>JAIOJU010000272.1 GCA_019911765.1 Thiobacillus sp. | reverse complement strand
TCAAATCCGACAAGCGGCACCACAGACATGACAAGAATCCGCATCCAGCAATGGGTAGCGGATTTTTATTTTGGGCTGCGCGTGTGGGGCAGGGGGCTGCTACTTGATTTCCAGCCGTTCCAGGCGGTAGCGCAGGCTGCGGAAGGTGACGCCGAGCACGCGTGCGGCAGCAGTCTTGTTGTGGCGCGTTTGTTCGAGTGCTTCGAGGATGGCGCTGCGCTCAATCTGGTCGAGATAATCCTGCAAGGGGAATTTGCTGCCGGGCTGCTCGCTGCTTGCTGCAAGGGCAGGGGTCAGATTGAGATCATCTGCCGTGATGTGCTGGTCTTCGCACATTGCCAGGGCACGCTCCAGTGTGTTTTCGAGTTCCCGCACGTTGCCGGGAAAGGCGTAGGCACAGAGGGATTTCTCGGCGTCACGATCGAGTTTGATCTGGCTTCCGCCCAGTCTTCCGAGCAGAAACCGGGCCATTTCCGGTATGTCTTCCGGGCGATCCCTCAGGCTGGGCATGACGAGGTCGATGACGTTGAGACGATAGTACAAATCCTGCCGGAATTTTCCCGCCTCGACCAGCGCGGCGAGACTCTGGTGGGTTGCGCTGATGATGCGGACGTCGACCGGTTCCTCCTGGGTGGCGCCCACTTTGCGCACCTTCTTTTCCTGCAGCACGCGCAGCAATTTGACCTGCATGGAAAGCGGCAGGTCGGCAACTTCGTCCAGGAACAGCGTGCCGCCATCGGCCGCCTGGAAGAAGCCGTTGCGGTCGGCGTCCGCCCCGGTGAATGCGCCTTTGCGATAGCCGAAAAATTCGCTTTCCATCAGCGTCTCGAGAATGGCGCCGCAATTGACCGCAACAAAGGGCTTGTCGGTCCGGCTTC
Organism: Thiobacillus sp.; assembly: GCA_019911765.1. Taxonomy (GTDB): domain Bacteria; phylum Pseudomonadota; class Gammaproteobacteria; order Burkholderiales; family Thiobacillaceae; genus Thiobacillus. The sequence goes on along the minus strand of JAIOJU010000272.1, from coordinate 985 downwards.
CCAGCTGGTGGATCAGGCGTGCGGCCAGTTCCTTGCCGCTGCCGGATTCGCCTGCGATATGGACCGGGGCCTGGGTGCGCGCAAGTTTGGCGATGCGCGAGCGGATGTCCTGCATGGCCGCGGATTGGCCGATCAGTTCACGGACGGTGCCGTCCGGCTGGGCAGTATCCGGGATCCTGAGCGCCGATTTGATCAGTGCGCGCAGCTGGTCGAGCGCCACCGGTTTGGCCAGGTAATCGAACGCGCCGGCCTTGAGCGCGGCCACAGCGTTGCCGGCGTTGCCATAAGCCGTAATCACGGCAACCGGTACCGGCCGGGGCAAGGCGCTGGCGCAGGCCACCACCTCCAGCCCTTCGCCATCGGTCAGGCGCATGTCGGTAAGACAGAGATCGTATGGGGTCCTGGCCAGGCGTTCCCGGGCCTCCGCCACGCTGACTGCCCGATCGGTTTCCAGGCCCATTTTGACCAGGGTCAGCTCCATCAGGTCGAGCAGATCGGGCTCGTCATCCACCAGCAGGATGCGGGGGCTGGCTGTCATGCCAGGGCCTTTCCGTGAATGCTGAGGCGGAAGCATGCGCCGCCGGTACCGGGTTGATAAGCCAGTTCGGCGTGGTTGGCTTCAGCCAGTTCGCGGGCCAGGAACAGGCCCAGCCCGGTGCCCTGCGCATCGGTCGTGAAAAAAGGTTCGAACAGCTTGTCCTGGTGCTCGGGGACTACGCCGGCACCATCGTCCTGGACGTCGAGTTGCGCCGTATCTCCCTGTATCCGTGCATTGAGATGAATGCTGCCTGTTTGCTTGCGGCAGAAACGCCAGGCATTTCGCAGCAGGTTCCAGATGATCTGGCGCAGGTGGTCGGGGTCGAATTGAAAATGCAGGGTGTCGGGCATGTTGACTATGACGGCGTCTGCCGGGATTTCTTCAGTTTGCCGGAGTTCGTCGATCAGGGCTGTGAGCGTTGCGGCATCGAAAGTGACCGGCTTGAGA
>JAIOJU010000271.1 GCA_019911765.1 Thiobacillus sp. | reverse complement strand
CAACAGGTGGTTGTGGATGCAGCCACAGGGACACAGGCGCAGGTGCCTGCTTGCCCGGCTCGAAGGTTTCGACCGAGCCAGGGTCGGCAAGTGCAGCGCGAATCGCCACCTCTGCTGCCTGTTCGGTTCCATTGAGTTTGGCCGGATCGGGGCGCAATGCAAGGGCGGCGGCCACCAGTTCGTGATAACGCCGGGTCAGTCCTGGCAGGGCGTGCAGGGTCGCACGCGTGGCCGCCTGGTTGCGCACGATCCACGCTGCATCCGGCGCAACGTCGTGTGCGGCCAGTGCCAGCAGCCACAAATAGAGCTCGCGGTTTTGGGCGCGCTCCGGGAAAACATCAATCGATGTCGGCAGGTAGACAGAACTTTCGTCGGTCCAGGCCAGCTCCTGTTTTTCACCGACACCCGCTACGCGTTCCAGCCATGTGCGCCGTGCACCGTGCGTGGCGGCCGAACCGGTGCGCACGGTCAGTCCGGCATCGCCGCCCAGGGCGCGGAAGAAGATCGGTGCGATGCGCTCGATTTCCTTCAATTCGATGCGCGCCTTGGGAAAGCCGCGATACGCGGTGCGCGTGATCAGCTTGTCCCACAATCCGCCGACAAATTCTTCCACGCTATTTTCCCGTTTCCATTGCAGTGTCAGCGCTGCATCCGGCCGGTGCAGCGCGGGCGGTGCGCACGTTGAACGAGGCCTCGGATTCGGCGCGCACATCGTGCACCCAGTCCAACAGGGAGCCATTGGGGTTGTTTTCCAGCGTGTGGTCACAGGCATCGACACACTGGCCGCACTGCACGCAGGCGAACATCATGCGCTTGACGTTGCGCGGGTTGAGCCGCATCGGACAGACATGGTCGCAGGCCGAGTAGCAGCTCGAGCAGTCCCGGGCGCGCTCGCGCTTGAAACCGACCACCATGGCCTTGTCGTTGCCCATCCACGCCAGGCTCTGGAACAGGCCGACGGCGCAGGCATAACGGCAGAACAGGTGGCGCGCGAACATGAATTCGATGAAGAAGGCGATGCTGGCCGCGCTCAGGAAGATGGTTTGATTGCGGGTCAGCGTGCCATGCCAGAGGTTGCCGTAGATCTCGGCGGGCGGCAGCAGATAGGTCAGCAGCACCACGGCCCACAGCATGGCGAAGGCAATGACCAGCGGCATCACGGCAAACCACCAGATCGCATCGTGAGGGGTTTCGCTGCCGTCCGGATTGCGCGTCGGCATCGGCTTCTTGTCCCACAGGCTTTGCTTGCCGATCGCGCGTCGCAGCGTCTGGTTGATGGTCTCGACCACCGAGAAATGCGGGCAGAGCCAGCCGCAATACAGGCGCCCCCATTTCCAGCTGACGTAGATCAGCGTGCCGCCTATCGCCAGCAGCGGCAGAAAGCCGCGCAGCACGATGTTCAGCGCAGCCTCACCGGCCGATGCGCGTCCGGCGACAAAGTCATCCAGTCCAAGCGTCCAGTCGAAGCCAAACAGGATGAGGTGCTTGAGGTTCAGGTCGAGCCTGAAAATATCGAAAATGGGTGCAAACACGAACAGCAGGAAAAACCCTGCCTGGGTGAACTGGCGCCAGCGTTGCACGGGCAAGCCAAGCCAGCCGCGTACCCGGTGCGCAACACTTGCACGGATTGCGGCAGTTGCCTGAGTGCCTACCACTTGCGGCTCCCGAGCAGGGGATAGACGAAGGTTTGCCCGGCGATAGCCCTGGACAGGCCGAGTACGCCAAGCAATACCAGCGCGGCATGGCAGCACACGAAGTACAGCACCAGAATCGTCCAGGTCGCGGGCGCATCAAGATCGCCGACGAGCGCAATAATGGCCGGCACGACTGCCAGCAAAAGACCGGCCTGCAGGCTTACCCATACCGTCTGGCGCACATGGCAGCGGGTGAGTGGATTGGTGCTTGCGCGCTGCTGGTAGGCGAGTCCCAGCAGAAGCAGGAACGCCAGGCCGGGCGCAATCAGCAGGTTGAGCAGGTAGAGCGCTTCGGCCTGTACTGCCTGGGTGCGTGGGTCGGGAAGGGGGTCCATGACTTAATGGCCGAAGATTGCCTTGATCACTTCCAGCAGGGCCTGTGCGCTATCCGCGTCGTCGGTGAGGGGTTCCACCAGCGCCGCCTCGCAGGCGACTACCGGGTCGCATCCGGCATTGATCAGGCTGGCTGCATAGACCAGCAGGCGTGTCGAAGCCGCTTCTTCCAGATCGTGATCCTTGAGCTGGCGGAAGTGGCCAGCCAGGGTGACGAGTTGCGCTGCCAGCACGGGCGCGATGCCGGTTTCGGCGATCACGATCTTCTCTTCCAGCGCGGCCGGCGGAAAATCGAAGTTGATTGCAATGAAGCGCTGGCGCGTCGACGGCTTCAGGCTTTTCAGCAGGTTCTGGTAACCCGGGTTATAGGACACCACCAGCATGAACTCGTCCGGTGCGTGCAATTCCTCGCCGGTACGTTCGATCGGCAGGATGCGCCGGTCGTCGGTCAGCGGATGGAGCACGACGGTCGTGTCCTTGCGGGCTTCCACCACTTCATCGAGGTAACAGATGCCGCCCTGGCGCACCGCGCGGGTGAGTGGGCCATCCGACCAGACTGTCTGGCCATCGCCAATCAAATGGCGGCCAACCAGATCGGCCGCGGTCAGGTCGTCATGGCACGACACCGTGATCAGGGGGCGCGCCAGGCGCGCCGCCATGTGGGCAATGAAACGGGTCTTGCCGCAACCGGTCGGGCCCTTGATCAGGAGCGGCAGGCGGTTGTGAAAAGCGTATTCGAACAGGACACATTCATTGCCGACGGGCTGGTAGTAGGGAACATTCAGGGCAGACGCCAAGCCAGGGGAAGTCAGATCATTCACGGCGTTTCTCCGGTTGGTTTCACGAATAGAGGAAGGTATAGGCAATCAGGCCCAGCACCAGCAGCAGCCAGCCCAGTACCACCCAGCGCCAGGGCCCGCTCACACCCTGAAGCGCCATGAAGCGGTCGATTACGAGACGGCCTTTGAGCAGGGTCGCCAGCAGCACCGGAATCAGGATGCTGCTGCCGGACAGGCCGGTTTCCGCCACGCTGAAGGTCAGGGCTGTCAGCGTGACAAGGGTCAGCCATTGAAACGTCGCTGTTGTCATGACATCAATTCAGTATATAAATTAAGGGGAACAACACAATCCACACCAGATCGACCATGTGCCAGTAGGCGGCGCCGGTTTCAACGCCGCCGTAGTTGGATGCGCTGTAGCCACCTTTCCATGCCTTGAGCGCAACGGCACCGAGAATGACCATGCCGAGTATGACGTGCATGAAGTGGAAAAAACCGAGCCCCAGATAAAACATGAAAAACGTGTTGGTCGACATGTTGATGCCGGCCTCGAACTTGGCGCCGAATTCGACCAGCTTGAGAATCAGGAAGGTGCCGCCGCATGCCATCGCAGCAATCAGCCAGTGCGCGCAGGCTCGTGACCGGTCATGCCGGATTTGATCGACGGCGCGTACCACGAAATAGCTGCCGGAAATCAGCAGGATGGTATTGATGGCGCCGCTGATGCGGTCCAGTTCAAGTTGCGACGCATTGAACAATTCGACATTGCGCATGCGGGCAAATGCATATGCCAGGAAAAAGACGCCGAATACCAGCAGTTCGGCAAGAATGAAAAACCACATGGCAAGATCGCCCGGTAGATCCCGGCGATTGCCATGTGGCGCTGAAACAGATGTTGAGACGTTCAAAACAGGTTCCCTATCCGCCCGGAAAACCGGGCGGATGGTGTCAGGCTCAGGTCGCGGTTGCGGCTTTACCCTTGATGAAGAAGCTGACGATATACAGCAGGAGGCCAACCAGGAAGATCAGGCCGGCAACTTCACGCATCCAGTAGAACAGTGCTACCTGATCCTGCGCAGCCATGAACGGCATAGGCTCCGTGGAGACGCGTTGCAGCCAGACTTGCAGAATACCGGCTGCGGTCAGGAACAGCGTGATGAACACCATCGCAATCGTCATGAGCCAGAACGACCACATCTCGACCACCTGCGCGACCGGGCTGTTGGCTTCACGCCCGCGCATCAAGGGCATGGTGTAGCTGATCATGGTGATCACCACCATCACATAGGCGCCATAGAAGGCCATGTGACCATGCGCCGCCGTGATCTGGGTGCCGTGGGTGTAATAGTTGACCGGTGCCAGCGTATGCAGGAAGCCCCACACGCCCGCGCCCAGGAACGCCATCACACCCGTACCCAGTGCCCACAGTACGGCTGCCTTGTTCGGATGCTCACGCTTCCTGCGGTTGACCATGTTGAAAGCAAACACCGTCATCATGAAGAAGGGAATCGGTTCCAGTGCGGAGAATACGCTACCCCACCATTGCCAGTATTCCGGCGTGCCGATCCAGTAGTAGTGGTGACCCGTACCGATGAGGCCGGTGATCAGGGCCATCGCGATGATCACATACAGCCATTTCTCGATCACCTCGCGGTCCACGCCGGTTACCTTGATCAGCACGAAAGCCAGCATCGCGCCCATGATCAGTTCCCACACGCCTTCGACCCAAAGGTGCACGACCCACCACCAGTAGAACTTGTCCTTGACCAGGTTGCCCGGGTTATAGAACGAGAACAGGAAGAAGATCGCGAGGCCCCAGAGACCGACCAGCATCACCAGGTTGATCGCGGTCTTGCGGCCTTTCAACACCGTCATCGACAGGTTGAAGAGCATCGCAAGCGCCACGATCACGATGCCGACCTTGGTGGGCAGGGGTTGCTCGAGGAACTCTCGTCCCATCGTGGCCAGCAGGTCGTTGCCTGTCATTTCGGCCAGCGTTGCATACGGCACGAAAAGGTAGCCAAGAATGGTTGCTGCCCCGGCGACAAGGAAGATCCAGAACATCGCCAGTGCCAGCTTCGGACTGAACAAATCACGTTCCGATTCCTCGGGAATCAGGTAGTACGCCGCCCCCATGAAGCCGAACAGCAGCCACACGATCAGCAGGTTGGTGTGCACCATGCGCGCCACGTTGAATGGAATGGCCGGGAACAGGAAGTCCCCGACGACGTATTGCAAACCCATAATCAGACCGAACAGGATCTGACCGAGAAAGAGACCGATCGCCGCGATGAAGTATGGCTTCGCGACCGCCTGAGATTCATATTTCATAATGTTCTCCACTGATTGCATTTATCTGGCGACAGGCTCAGCCTTCGATGTTCGGCGGCCAGTTGGACGTGTTGATCTCGGAGGTGTATTTGAGAAACTCCACCATGTCGTCAAGCTGTTGCTCGTTCAGGTGAAAGTTGGGCATCTGGCGTCGTCCGGGGGCGCCGGTCGGCTGACCCTGAATCCAGGCCTTGATGAATGCCGGGCCGCGTCGCTTGTACACATTGCCGAGCTCCGGCGCAAAATATGCACCTTCGCCCATCAAGGTGTGGCAACCGATGCAATTGCGCGTTTCCCAAATGTGCTTGCCGCGAAGGACCGACTCGGTCAGGTTCTCGCGGTTGTCACGCTTGGGAAGCGTGCCCATGGTATCGAACGTCAGTCCGATCAACATCAGGAAGAAGAACACAGCACCGCCGTAGAAGATATTC
>JAIOJU010000024.1 GCA_019911765.1 Thiobacillus sp. | reverse complement strand
CGGCATGGGTGAGGCCTTCCGCATCGCCAGGGAAGAAATGGCGACCGAGAACGAGCGCATCCGCATGCTGCGTGACCGTCTTTACAACGGCCTCAAGGATATCGAGGAAGTACACCTGAACGGTGACATGGAACAACGCGTGCCGCACAACCTCAACGTCAGCTTCAACTTCGTTGAGGGCGAGTCGCTGATCATGGCGATCAAGGATCTGGCGGTATCCAGCGGATCGGCCTGTACTTCGGCCAGCCTGGAACCATCCTACGTGCTGCGTGCCCTGGGCCGTAGCGATGAACTTGCGCATAGCTCGATCCGTTTCTCGATCGGGCGTTTTACGACCGAGGAAGAAGTCGATTACGCCATCAAGCTGTTGCATGAAAAGATCGGCAAATTGCGCGAGCTTTCCCCGCTGTGGGAAATGTTCAAGGAAGGTATTGATCTGAATAGCGTGCAGTGGGCTGCGCATTAAAGGCAGTGGAGAGCGGAGCGTGAAGAGGTTTTCTCTCGACTCTGGGCTCTCGACTCTCGACTTACAAGGAGCAAAAAATGTCTTACAGCGATAAAGTACTCGACCATTACGAAAACCCCCGCAACGTGGGTTCGTTCACCAAGGACGACGACGGTGTGGGGACCGGCATGGTGGGCGCGCCCGCCTGCGGCGACGTGATGAAATTGCAGATCAAGGTTGGTGCCGACGGCCGCATTGAAGACGCCAAGTTCAAGACGTACGGCTGTGGCTCGGCGATTGCTTCATCCTCGCTGGTGACCGAGTGGGTCAAGGGCAAGACACTCGATCAGGCCATGGAAATCAAGAACACGGCCATCGCTGAAGAACTTGCGTTGCCACCGGTGAAAATCCACTGTTCGATTCTGGCCGAGGATGCCATCAAGGCTGCGGTCAGCGACTACAAGCAGAAAAAAGGCCTGGAGTAAATCATGGCGGTGACCCTTTCCGAACGCGCGGCACAACACGTCACCAACTATCTTGCCAAACGCGGCAGTGGTATCGGCATCCGCCTTGGCGTGCGTACCACGGGCTGCTCCGGCATGGCTTACAAGCTGGAGTTTGCGGACGTGGTGCCCGAAGGTGACGAGGTTTTCACCAGCCACGGTGTGACCGTGTTTGTCGACCCGAAAAGTCTGACTTATCTCGACGGGACCGAACTGGATTACGCCCGGGAAGGCCTCAACGAAGGCTTCAAATTCAACAACCCGAATGTCAAGAATGAATGCGGGTGCGGCGAGTCGTTCAACGTCTGATTGCGGCACGCTTGAGTTGGTTTGAAGCAAGTGGCGCCATGTGTTTTTAATGCCTGGCGTTGGTTACCTGACATGGATTTAACCCAGAATCATTTCGAATTGTTCAGCCTGCCGCAATCGTATGCGCTTGACCGGGATCGGCTTGATTCAGCGTATCGGGAATTGCAGAACGCAGTTCATCCGGACCGCTTCGCAGCCAAACCCGAATCCGAGCAACGGGTAGCGATGCAGTGGGCCACGCAGGCCAACGAGGCCTATCAGACGCTCAAGCATCCGGTCAATCGGGGCGTGTACCTGCTGCGCTTGCAGGGGATCGATGCACTCGATGCCAGCAATACCAAAATGGCGCCCGCTTTCCTAATGCAGCAGATGGAGTGGCGCGAGGCCATCGAGGAGGCCCGTGCCGACAAAAACATGGCGGCACTGGATGCGTTGGCAAACGACCTGCGCACATCTCATCGGCGCATCGAGACGCAACTCGCGGATCTGATCGATAAGGCGCATGATTTTGGCGCTGCTTCCGAGGTCGTGCGTCAGCTACGTTTCATGGACAAGCTCATTGCCGAAGTGGGCGATGTCTACGAAGAACTGGAAAACTAAATAATATGGCTCTACTGCAAATTGCCGAACCCGGCATGTCAACCGCCCCGCACCAGCACCGGCTGGCGGTGGGCATTGATCTGGGCACGACCAATTCGCTGGTGGCCACGGTGCGCTCGGGCCTGGCGCTGGTGCTGGATGACCAGGAAGGGCATTCGCTGTTGCCGTCGGTGGTGCGTTACCACGCCAACTGTGATGTCGAAGTGGGGTATGCCGCCCAGGCAGCACAAAACAACGATCCCCACAACACGATCGTGTCGGTCAAGCGCTTCATGGGGCGTGGCATAGCTGACATTGATGACAGTGCCAGCCTGCCGTATCGCTTTGTCGATGCGCCCGGCATGGTGCAACTGAAAACGGCCGCCGGCGTGAAAAGTCCGGTTGAGATTTCAGCCGAGATTCTCAAGGTTCTGCGCCAGCGCGCCGAAGCCGCATTGGGTGGCGAACTGGTGGGCGCGGTGATCACCGTGCCCGCCTATTTTGACGATGCCCAGCGCCAGGCGACCAAGGACGCCGCGCAGCTGGCGGGGTTGAATGTATTGCGCCTGCTGAACGAACCGACTGCGGCAGCCATTGCCTATGGCCTCGATAATGCGTCAGAGGGCGTCTACGCCGTGTATGACCTGGGCGGTGGCACGTTCGACATTTCGATCCTGAAGCTGTCGAAGGGCGTATTCGAAGTACTTGCCACCAATGGCGATTCAGCGCTGGGGGGGGATGATTTCGACCAGCGTATTTTTTGCTGGATGGTTGAGCAAGGACGTTTTTCCCCCTTGTCGGCAGGTGACATGCGTCTGCTGCTCACCAAGGCGCGCGACGCCAAGGAAGCACTGACCGAGCATACGGATGTGCGTGTCACCGCCGTGTTGTCGACCGGTGAAATGATGGACGCAACACTCACCCAAACCGTTTTCAATGCCATGACCACCGGCCTGGTCAACAAGACCCTGGCCCCGACCCGCAAGGCATTGCGCGATGCGGATTTGAGCGTGGATGACATCAAGGGTGTCGTCATGGTGGGCGGTTCGACCCGGATGCCCTGTGTGCGCCATGCTGTGGCTGATTTTTTCAAGCAGACTCCGCTGACCAACCTCAACCCTGACAAGGTCGTTGCAATCGGCGCTGCGACGCAGGCCGATGTGCTGGCGGGAAACCGTTCCGGTGACGACTGGTTGCTGCTCGATGTGATTCCCCTGTCGCTGGGCCTGGAAACGATGGGAGGGCTGACCGAAAAAGTCATCCCGCGCAATACGACCATTCCCACCGCGCGTGCTCAGGAATTCACGACGTTCAAGGATGGCCAGACCGCGATGAGCGTGCATGTGCTGCAGGGCGAGCGTGAACTTGCGGCAGACTGTCGTTCACTGGCACGCTTTGAACTCCGGGGGATCCCGCCGATGGTTGCCGGTGCCGCACGCATTCGCGTCACGTTCCAGGTCGACGCAGATGGTCTGTTGTCGGTATCGGCACGCGAGCAGAGTTCCGGCATCGAGGCCAGCGTACAGGTCAAGCCGTCCTATGGCCTGGGGGATGATGAAATCACCCGCATGCTGAAAGATGCGTTTACCCATGCCAAGGACGACATGTATGCCCGCGCGCTTAACGAGCAGATCGTTGATGCACAAGGGCTGATCGCGGCCACCCGCGCTGCCATGCTGGAAGATGGCGCGTTGCTGGATTCAGCCGAAACCGATGCAATCAATGCAGGGATTGCCGCGCTGGAAAGCCTGCTGACCGGAACAGACCATCAGGCGATCAAGCGCGGGGTCGAAGCGCTGAATGCGGTGAGCACAGAGTTTGCCCAGCGCCGCATGGATCAGAACGTGCGCCGCGCCATGGCCGGACAGAAACTGGAAACCTTCGGCTGAGCAAGGTAGCGTGCAGCCAAGCCGACAGCCCGTTTCCTCGCCAAATGGCGAGAGTCAGAAACGGCAGCCCAAGCGCGGTTACAATTCAGAAACGGCATTTTCGCCATTCGTACAAATCCATTTCCCCGGCAGCCTGACTGCGAGTGATTCAAACCATGCCCCAACTCATCGTATTGCCCCATGTAGAACTCTGTCCGGAAGGCACCGTGATCGATGCCAAATCCGGTGAAACCATCTGCGACACCCTGCTGGCCAACGGTATCGAAATTGAACACGCCTGCGAGAAATCCTGCGCCTGCACCACCTGCCATGTGGTGGTGCGTGAAGGCTTCAATTCGCTGGAAGCTTCGACTGAAGAAGAGGATGATCTGCTCGACAAGGCCTGGGGACTGGAGCCGCAATCCCGCTTGTCCTGTCAGGCACGCGTAAATACCAGCGACCTGGTGATAGAAATCCCCAAGTACACCATCAACATGGTCAAGGAAGGTCATTGATATGAAGTGGACAGACTCTCTCGATATCGCAATTGAGCTTTCCGAGGCGCATCCGGAAATCGATCCGCGCACCATCCGTTTCACCGACCTGCATCGCTGGGTGACGGAACTACCGGAGTTTGACGATGTGCCCGAGCATTCGGGTGAAAAAATCCTGGAAGCGATCCAGATGGCCTGGATCGATGAAGCGAGCTAGTGGTCTGCTTCCGAAATAATGCAACATGAAACGGCGTCTTTTTCCGCATGGCGGCGTTGCTCGTCGTTGTCATAGAGCCTGCTATGTCGCCTCCTCGCGCCTTGCCCTACGAAAAAATCCATCCGTTTCATCCTGTCACACTATTTCGGAAGCAGACCACTAGAAACCAACACGCATAACCAGCGGTTATCGTGGGAAGACGGGCAACAAAAAAGGGGCATGACGCCCCCTTTTTGTTGCCCGGATAGTCAGCTTAGAACTTGAACACCAGTCCGGCAGTGATCAGGTCAATATCGGCTTCACCCGTGCTGCTGGCATCTTTGCCGCCCACTTCGAAGTAGCGTTCCCACTCAAGGCGCAAGCCAACTGACGGGGTGAAATTGTACTGAGCACCCAGACCCAGCATCCATTCGAGATCGGTGTCTTCCTTGCTGAGCGTGGCGCCGGCAAGAGCTGCGTTCCCCTTGACGTCGGAGTGCAGGATGCCGAAGCCGCCTTTGCCGATCAGGGTGAACTGTTCGTTCAGCGCCATGGTGCCAACCAGTTGCATGGTCATGCCATTGACATCACGCGTACCTGTCTTCGTGCCGGTATATTTGACTTCGCCCATGTCGGCGTAGCCCACTTCCATGGAAATGTATTCGTTGACTTCGAGGCCGCCAAAGATTTTCCAGGCATTGCCCGTATCGTCGCACGAAGTACCCGCTGTACAGGTAATGTCGGAAGTGGCTTGACCCAGGCTGCCGCCAAGGTAGGGGGCCAGGGTCAAATCGAAGAAGCCAGCAGTAGCCGGGGTGGATAGGGACAAAGCGGACGCCATGGCCGCTGCGACAAACATCGTTTTCATGTAACTCCTCCTGTAGGTGCTTGTTGATGGTTTTATTCGGTCTGATGCCGGGTTTAAACCTGAATGCTGCGCAGCAGTATAGCGCAGTGCCAGGCAAATCAAGTGCCATGTACCATTTATCGGGATCGGGTGTTGTGTATGAAAGACATCTCCTCCGTCACTGAAACCGTAATTTCTGGCTGTTTCGATAGGGCATGCCTCGCATCCGCGCGCGTGCCGTGTGGCATGAGTCCTTGGCATTTGCCCCATGAATGCAGCCATTTCAGGGGCTTTGCTCGTGCTAGACTAAGCTAAATCACGAGATAAATATGGCCGAGGAAACCGATCTTTCCCGTACTGAACCGGCAAGTTCGCAGCGTCTGCACCAAGCGCGCCTGGCTGGTGATGTGCCACGTTCTGCCGAACTCACAGCGTGGGTGGTATTGCTGTCGGCGTTGGGTACGCTAGGCTGGCTGGCACCCCGCTTGCTGGGTGATTTGCAGAGCCTGATCGAGATGGCTTTTGTCCATGCAGCAAGCCCGCTTTCCCCCATTTTTGTAAAAGCAGCATCCGCTGCCTTGTGGACGGTTTTGCCTGTGCTCATTACCATTTTCGTTGCGGCGCTGGTGGGCCCGATGCTGCTGTCAGGCTGGGTGTTTGCGCCCCACATGACCCAGGCGGACCTGACACGTGCTTCTCCACTCAAGGCCCTGTCCCGCCTGCTCTCGATGGATTCGTTCTTTGATGGTTCGCAGGCGCTCATGAAACTGCTGCTGGCCGCTGCCGCTGTCGGGTGGGCATTGGCGAGCGGGTGGCCGGGACTGCAAAACCTGGCCGGTGGTGACATGCCGATGGCGTTGCATGCCACCGCAGCCTGGGTGGGACGCGGCGTGCTGGCATTGGTGGCAGCATTGGCGCTGGCCGCTGCACTGGATGCGGGCTGGCGTTGGTGGCGTTATCTGCGGCGTCATGCGATGACCTGGCAGGAAGTGCTGGCCGAGGCACGTGAGTCTGAAGGCAGTCCCGAAATGCGCGCGCAGCTGCGTGGCCGCCAGCAGCAGGCGGGACAGGGCCGGAGCCCTCTCCCCACCCCTGATGAAACTCCCAAGCAATCGACTAAGCCCGCAAGCGGGCAAGTCGCTGCTTATCCCCCAGAGGGGGCGGGGGCGAACGTTGGGCCCAGGACAATTAACGAGGTGATTGGATGAGTGCGCAAGGCGTGCTGGTGATGGGGATGCCGCTCAACCGGCTGGCCGTGCCAACGCTTGTCTTGCTGATTCTGGCAATGATGGTGTTGCCATTGCCCACCTTCATGCTCGACATGCTGTTTACGCTCAACATCGCACTGGCGATGATTGTGTTGCTGGTCAGCATGAATGCACGGCGTCCGCTGGAATTTTCGGTATTTCCCACGGTATTGCTGCTCACCACGCTGTTGCGCCTGTCGCTCAACGTGGCCTCGACCCGCATCATCCTGATGCAGGGTCATACCGGACCTGATGCAGCGGGCAAGGTGATCGAGTCCTTCGGCAGTTTCCTGGTGGGCGGCAATATTGCGGTGGGCTTCGTGGTGTTTCTGATCCTGGTCATCATCAATTTCGTGGTGATTACCAAGGGCGCGGGACGCATTGCGGAGGTGGCGGCACGCTTCACGCTCGATTCGATGCCGGGCAAGCAATTGGCAGTCGATGCCGACCTGAATGCCGGATTCATCAATGAAGGCGAGGCGCGCACACGCCGCAGCGAGATCGGCCGTGAGTCCGATTTTTATGGCGCCATGGATGGTGCCTCCAAATTCGTGCGCGGCGATGCCATTGCCGGCATCATTATCCTGTTGGTCAATCTGGTGGGCGGGATTGCGGTGGGGCTGCTGCAGCACAACCTGGGCGTGACCGAAGCGCTCGGCCGCTATGCGTTGCTGACGGTGGGAGATGGCCTGGTCACCCAGATTCCCGCCCTGATCATTTCGACTGCGGCGGGCATAGTGGTCAGCCGCTCGTCCAGTGATCAGGATTTGTCGCACGAATTTTCCACCCAGATATTTGGCCGCCCCCAAACCCTGTATGTGGCCGCAGCCGTACTGGGCACGCTGGGCATGATACCGGGGACCCCGCATCTGGCTTTCCTGATGATTGCCGCGGTGCTGGGTGGAGTGGGTTTCTGGTTGACGCGCCGTCAACGTCTTGCCGTATATGACGTTGAACCTCTGGAAATATCTGAAGACGACTCCGCGCCGATTGACGTCACCTGGGAGGACATCCCGCCGGTTGACGTGCTGGCGCTCGAAGTCGGCTACCGCCTGATTTCCCTGGTCGACCGCAATCAGGGCGGGGCGGCACTCACCAAAATCACCGAGGCACGTCGCCGTTTTGCTGCTGACATGGGGCTGGTGGTGCCACTCATTCGCGTCCGGGACAATCTCGACCTTAAACCCAATAGTTACCGGGATTACGCTCAAGGGCGTCGACGTGGCGCACGGTGAAATCCCCAGTGGCCAGGTGCTGGCCGTGGATATGGGCGATGTACTGGGAAAACTGGATGGCATTCCGGGAGTTGATCCTCTGACTTTGTTCAGTGGTGTCTGGATCGAGGCAGGCCGGGAAGAAGAAGCCGAGCTACGGGGTTTTGTGGTGCTGACAGCAGCCGAGCTCATTGCGCGCCAGGTCGAAGCGGTCTTCCGCCAGCACGCACCCGAACTGCTGGGGCGCACCGAAGTCCAGCAATTGCTGGATACGCTGGCCCGCAGCCACCCCGGGTTGGTCGAGGACGTGACGCCGCGTCACCTGCCGTTGACCAGCGTGCAAACCGTTTTGCAGAATCTGATCGAGGAACATGTCTCGATTCGTGACAGCCGCACCTTGTTTGAGACCCTGGCTGCCTGTGCGCCGAAAACCCAGTCCATCGACGAACTGGTGGAGACGGTGCGAGCAGCGCTTGGGCGCAGCATTGTCGACCGCCTGTTTGAAGGCAGCAATACGCTGAATGTGATGGGGCTGGCGGCAGCAACCGAAACCCGGCTGCTGAACGAAATGGGAGATGAGGGTGAAGCGTTGCTGTCTCCCATGACACTCGATGCGCTGAATGAGGCAGCGGAACACGCGCTGGCCGTACAGGAACGCGAAGGCTATCCCCCCGTGTTGCTGACTTCGCCCGGGCTGCGCGCTATCCTGTCACGATTGTTGCGACGGAGCTTGCCGCAGCTTTCGGTGATTGCCTATGCCGAGGTGCCGGCCGATAAAATCGTGCAGGTGAGCACAGAACTGAGCATTGGAGGGAATGCATGAGCGTGCAGGTTTTCGTGGCGGCGAATGCGCGCGATGCACTGGCACGCATTCGCCGCGAGTTGGGTGATGATGCCGTCGTCCTGTCGACCCGCCCGCACCCGCAGGGCGTCGAACTGCTGGCCAGCGCATATGGCGCGTTAGCCGCACCTCCTGCCGGCGAGATCCAGGATGCCGCCGGCAGTTCGCGCATCCTTGCCGAATTGGGACGCTTGCGCGGGATGCTGCAAAACCAGCTGGCCGGATTTGCCTGGGGGGCCACCCGGCGCCGCGATCCGGTTCGGGTGGCCGTGATGCAAACCCTGTTTGCCGCCGGATTTGGCAGTGCACTCGCCCGCACGCTGGCAGCGCGCCTGCCGCGTGGGCTTGATGCCGATGCCGCCCAGCGTTGGCTGCGACAGGTGCTGATCCGTAATCTGCCCGTGCAGCCACGTGAATCCGGTTGGCTGGCGCAGGGCGGATGTTTTGCGCTGGTCGGCTCCACCGGATCGGGTAAAACCACCACCCTGGCCAAGCTTGCCGCGCGCAGCGTCGAGCTTCACGGTGCCGGGCAGGTTGCCTTGATCGCGGCCGATGCTTACCGGATTGGGGCCGCTGCGCAATTGTCGGTGTATGCCGATTTGCTGGGCGTATCACTGCATGTGGCGGAAGATCAGGCCAAGCTGGCCCAGCTGCTGCCCCAGCTGGCGGCAAAAAAACTGGTGCTGATCGATACCGCGGGCTTTGCCCCATCCGACCCGCGCACCCGCGAGGGACACGCACTTGACGCATTGGGGGTGCGACGGCTGGCCGTGATTGCCGCCAATCAGCAGGGGGCGGCCATCGAGCAGGCTATGACCCGCTTTGGCGAAGGCGCGGTTGCCTGCATTCTCACCAAGCTCGACGAGGCACCGCAGCCGGGTGCGGCACTCGATGGCCTGATCCGGCATCGTCTGCCGCTGGCATATATCAGCGGCGGTCAACGCGTACCGGAAGACCTCCACGTGCCCAATGCCACTTACCTCATCGACCGCGCACTCAAAGGGGGACAGCTAGCCACCCCCTATGCGCTGGATGCCGAGGATTGGCCGCTGTTTGCCGGCGTAGACGCGGAGCGTGCGGAACATCAACGCACCCACAAGCACCCTGACGGATATAAAGGCGTGAATGCCGGCTGATCAGGCGGCGGGACTCAGGCGCCGGCAATCCGGGCAGCCATTGCGCTGCATGTATTGTTTTCTTGATTCCGCCGACCACATGTTTCAATTGGCGCAGGCGCTTCACCAACGGGGGGAGACGGTGCTGCTGGTCGATACCGGTGGACGCTTGTTCGGTCATTGCTCGACGCGCAGCCTGTTCGACTGGAAACAGCAACTTGAACGCGGACAATTGCAGACCTTGCCCCTGGCGCTGGGTCAGGGTTGGCATGCGCCCGGTGTCAGCGCAGCAGAACCTGCCCTGCGCAACGCAGCACAAGCTTACGACCTGGTGGTGTTTGACATGGAACGGCTCGGGAACGAACTGGCATTGATGCCGGGTGCGATCCAGACCGTGATCGTGGAGGTTCATGCCACAGAGGCGTCGAAGCTGCGCGCCTACAGACTGATCAAGACCCTGGCCCATTCCCGCACGGTTTTTGGCGTGGGCCTGATGGGAGATCCGGCCGCCTGCGAACAGGTTCGAGTGGCCGGTCAGCATTTTCTTGAACCCTCCCTTGCACAGGCCATTTATAACCTTGCACAAGAAGGTGATGCATTTGCTGCGCTTGCCGTTAGAATGTGCGCTGAGGAGGCGAGCCTGACGACTCGTTGCAAAACAGGACAAACCTGAAACATGGTCGGTAAACAATCGTCGCAAGACGAACAAGTCACGAAATATGCGCCGCTGGTCAAGCGCATTGCGTATCACATGATGGCGCGTCTGCCCGCCAGCGTAGAAGTTGACGATCTCATCCAGGTTGGCCTGATCGGACTGATGGATGCGGTTGGACGCTTCGACGGCACCCAGGGCGCCCAATTCGAATCCTATGCGACCCAGCGCATACGCGGCGCCATGCTCGACGAGCTGCGCGAAGCGGACTGGCTTCCCCGCCACGTCCGTCAAAAATCGCGACAAATCGAGTCGGCGATCAATCGACTGGAACAGCGCAACGGCAAATCCCCCACCGAGCAGGAAATTTCTGCCGAACTGGACATGCCGATCGAGCAATATCAATCCATGCTGGGCGATGTGAAATGCTCCCAGCTGTTGTATTACGAAGATTTCTCGGACGAGGACAGCGCCAGTTTTCTGGAGCGCTACCTGGTTGATGGCAGCAACGATCCGCTCGCAGTGCTGGAAGACGGCGGCTTTCGTGACAGCTTGGTGAGTGCGATTCACCATTTGCCGGAACGCGAGCGCAGCATGATGGGCATGTACTACGAACAGGACATGAACCTGAAGGAAATCGGTCTGGTTCTGGGCGTCTCAGAATCGCGCGTCTGCCAGCTGCATTCCCAAGCCGTAGCCCGTCTGCGTGCCCAGCTCAAAATCTGGAAAAACTGAAGCGGCACGGCGGCGCAGGCCAAGGCAGGGCGGATTGTTCATAAATCCGCGATAATGGATACTTGTTTATCCAACCTGCATCTGTCCTCATGAGCCAAGCCGACCTCAAGAAAAAAGCCCTCGATTACCACCGCCTGCCCAAGCCGGGCAAGCTCTCGGTTGAATCTTCCAAACCCTGTTCCACCCAGTCCGATCTGTCTCTGGCCTATACCCCCGGTGTGGCCCAGCCGGTGCTGGAAATCGCCAAGAATCCCAAGACGGCTTACGACTACACCAACAAGGGCAACCTGGTTGCCGTGATCACCGACGGCACCGCCATACTTGGATTGGGCAACCGGGGTCCGCTTGCCGCCAAACCGGTGATGGAAGGCAAAGCCGTGCTGTTCAAGCAGTTTGCCGGCATCGATGTGTTCGATATCGAAGTCTCCGCCAAAACGCCGCAGGAATTCATCAAGGTGGTCGAGGCCATCGCGCCGACGTTTGGCGGCATCAACCTCGAAGATATTGCCGCACCGCATTGTTTCGAAATCGAAGCGGCACTGCGCAAAAAGCTGGATATCCCGGTATTCCACGACGACCAGCATGGCACCGCCGTCATCATCTGTGCCGGCTTGATCAATGCCCTGCACGTGCAGGGCAAGATGCTGGAAACGGCAAAGATTGTCTGTCTGGGGGCAGGGGCGGCCGGCATCGCCTCGATGAATCTGCTGGTGGCAATGGGTGCCAAAAAGGGCAACATTCTTTTCGTGGACTCAAAGGGCGTGGTCCACAAGGAGCGCACCGATCTCAACAGCTTCAAGAAAGCGTTTGCGCGCAAGACCAAGTTGCGCACGCTGGCCGATGCGATGGCGGGCGCGGATGTGTTTGTCGGTGTGTCAGGTGCCAACCTGGTGAGTCCGGCGATGGTGAAAAGCATGGCCGACAAGCCCGTGGTGTTTGCTCTCGCCAACCCCAATCCGGAAATCCTGCCGGAAAAAGCCAGGGCTGCGCGCAGCGACCTCATCATGGCGACCGGACGCTCGGACTACCCGAACCAGGTCAACAACGTACTGGGCTTTCCCTTCATCTTCCGTGGCGCGCTCGACGCACGTGCCAGGGAAATCACCCAGGACATGCTGATTGCAGCCGTACGTGCCTTGGCCGAGCTCGCACGCGAGCGGGTTCCCGCATCCGTCCTGAAAGCCTATAAGCTGAAAAGCCTGAAATTCGGGCCGGACTACATCCTGCCCAAGCCATTTGATCCGCGTTTGCTCGATCGGGTGCCGCCGGCGGTGGCAGCGGCTGCAAAAAAGAGCCTGAAAAAGCCGGTCAAGAAGGTTGTTAAACGGAAGCTGGGCGTGTCGGACAAGCGACGTTAAGCCTGTATCTGGTTTTTTGGCCAAGCAGTGAAATCTGACTCACGCCCCGTTTACCTCAATCTGTTTCGCATTCACTTGCCGCTGGCCGGCTGGGTGTCGATCCTGCACCGGCTGTCGGGGGCGTTGCTGTTTCTGGTTTTTCCGCTGGGCGTGTGGGCCTTGTCGGTTTCACTGTCAGATGAAGCCGGTTTTCAGCGCGTGCTTGACTGGATGGCACATCCATTGAGCAAGTTGGGGGTGCTGCTGCTGGTTTGGGCGTTTGTGCATCACCTGTTGGCGGGTGTGCGGCACCTGGCCCTGGATGTGCACTGGGGCGTGGAGCGACACCAGGCCCGCCAGACCGGCATGGCAGTGATG
>JAIOJU010000270.1 GCA_019911765.1 Thiobacillus sp. | reverse complement strand
CCTCTTCCGCGCTGACGATGACCGCGCCGGGTATGGTTTCGGGCGGATAGGGCTTCTCGGCAGCAAATAAGCCGGTAGAAAATAGCAGTAGAAAAGTCGGGAGCAGTACCTGGCGTAGCCAGTGACACTCTGGTGTTCGATCCGGTCTGGGCAGCATGGTGTTTCCCGTTGGCAGAGAGCAGCACAGTTGCCAATGATGCGGCAGCACTGGCTATCAGGCAACAGTAAGTGTTCGACAGCAGGCCGGGTCGAGCAACGCCGGCTGTTACGGGGGGTAACGGCAAGGGAGCCCGCTCACCGGTCAATCCAGAACATCGGCCCAGATATTCCTTGCCCAGGCCTGGGCGAATTTGAAGTTGCGTTCGTCGCCGGTAGGCGTGCTGCCGCCTTCTGGCTGGCTGACATAGCCCTTGCCCGCTTCGTAGCGGAAGACGTTGGCGATATACCCGGCCCTGCTGTCGGAGATGGCGGAATAGCAGGTGTTGGCCAGAACCGGGGCGGGATCGGGTTGGCGGCCGGCGAGCAGTTCGACGATGGCGCCCGCCGTGATCTTGGCCATGCTGGTGGCGGTGTGGCCGGACTTGGGCAGGTTGGACAGCACGGAGTCGCCGATGACGTGAACGTAGGGGACAGTGGTCGATTCGAAGGTGGCGAGGTTGACGAGGCACCAGGCCTGGCTGCTGTCGTTGCGTGCCCCGGCCAGGTTGCAGACTTCACCGGCGCGTTGTCTGGGTACGACGTTGAGGACCGCGCCGGTGACATCTTCAAAATCGCTGGAGACGATCATCCTGTCGCCATCGACGGCGAACGGAGCGTTGTTGGGGCGGTAGTCGATCATGCCGGCATAGAGTTCCTTCCAGGCACTCTGGAACAGGGCTTTCTTGGAAGCGATGTCGGGGTTGCCGTCGAGCAGGATGATCTTGGAGCGGGGTTTGGCCCGCTTGAAGTAGCTGGCGACCAGGCAGGCGCGTTCGTACGGGGCGGGCGGGCAGCGGTAGGGCGCAGTCGGCGCCGAAATAACAAAGACGCCGCCATCGGGCATGGCTTCGAGCTGCTTGCGCAACAAGGCGGTTTGCGGGCCGGCCTTCCAGGCGTGGACCACTTTGCCGGCGGCCTCGGCCTCCTGATAGCCGCGCACGGTGTCGGTGCGGATATCGATGCCGGGCGCCAGCACCAGGCGGTCATAAGCGATGCTGGCGCCATTCCGGGTTTTGACCACGCGCCTGTCGGTGTCGATGCCGATTACGCTGTCCTGGACCCTCTTGATGCCGTGGCGGGGCAGTCTGTCATAGCGGTGGGTGATGTCGTCCATGGTACGCAGGCCGCCGATCACCCAGTTGGAAATCGGGCAGGACACGAATCGCTCGTTCGGTTCGATCAGCGTGACCTCGATGTTCGGGCCCCATTGGCGCAGGTATTTGGCGCAGGTGGCGCCACCAAAGCCGGCACCGACCACGACGACGTGGGCGCGGGCTGTCATGGCGAGGGCGCCAGGCCGGGTGGCGCAACCGGTGAGCGCGAAGGCCGCCCCTGCACTGGAAATCTTCAGAAAATCGCGGCGGCTGGTCGTCATGTTGATCCTCTTGATGCAGCGGGATGATTTCAGGCGATGCGTTACTTCAATGCCGCGAAGTAGGCAGCCATGGCCTCGAATTCGGCGTTGGTATAGCCCGCTGCATGACGTTTCATGATGGAAGCTTCGCGTGCGCCGGACCTGAATTCCTGCATGGCCTGCATGAACACGGATGCTTCCAGGCCGGCGAGGCCGGGCATGAATGCACTCCGGCTTTTGCCGTCCGGGCCGTGGCATGCCATGCAGGTGGCTGCGATCACCTGGGTGTGCATGTCGGTTGCGTGAACGGCACCGGACAGCACGAGCATGAACAGGCCGACGAGCATTTTGAGGGAGGTTTTGCACATGGCGCTCTCCAGAAGGGGACGGCAAGGGCGGTGCTTGTCTAATGCTGGTTCAAGCAGCAGGCCTGTCAACAAGCAGTCGCTGATATAGGCTTGTGCCTGCGCTGAAAACAGTCGCGTCTAGCCGGGGGCGCCCAGCGTCAGCGCGCGGGCCTTGCTGGCCTGTTGGACCTGCTCGGCGCTGTCCTGGTTCCAGTTGTCGCTGACCCAGCCTGCCAGATTGTCCAGCGCGATCTGGCCGAGCGCGGCGATCCATTGCGGATGTTCGTTAAGCGCGGGGATGTAGTGAAATTCCTTGCCGCCAGCGGACAGAAACTGGGTGCGGCCTTCCATCGCCAGTTCTTCCAGCGTTTCGAGGCAGTCGGCCACAAAGCCCGGTGCCACCACATCCACCCGCTTCACCCCGTCGCGGCCCAGTTCGGCCAGCGTTTTGTCAGTGTAGGGCTTGAGCCATTCGGTGCGGCCGAAGCGCGACTGAAAGGTGAGCCGGAACTGGCGCGGTTCAAGCCCCAGCGCCTCGGCCAGCAGCCGCCCGGTTTTCTGGCATTCGCAATGGTAGGGGTCGCCCTTGTCCAGCGTGTAGCGCGGCACACCGTGAAAACTCATCAGCAGGACATCGGGGCGGCCGTGCATCTGCCAGTAATCGCGGATGTTGGCGACCAGCGCCTGGATGTAGTCGGGGTGGTCGTGGTAGTGCTTCACCGCGCGCAGTGCGGGCTGGTTGCGGGTTTTCAGCAGCCAGGCGTAGGCGGCATCGAGGGCGGTGGCCGTGCTGGACGCGGCGTATTGCGGGTAGGCGGGCAGGAGCAGAATGCGGTCGCAGCCGGCCGCTTTCATGCGTGTCAGGGTGTCGGCCACCGAAGGCTTGCCGTAGCGCATGGCGTATTCGACCATGAATGGCGAGGCGATTTTTTCGCCCAGCCATCCCTTCAGGAGTTTGGCCTGCTTCTCGGTGTGTACCTTGAGCGGCGAGCCACCCGCGGTCCAGATTGCCGCATATTTTTCGGCCGACTTCCTGGGCCGGGTGTTGAGGATGACGCCGTTCAGGATCAGCCACCACACCGCGCGCGGGATTTCCACTACGCGCGGATCGGACAGGAATTCCTTCAGATAGGGCCGCAGTGCCTGGGCGGTTGGCGCCTCGGGGGTGCCGAGATTGATCAGCAGAATGCCGGTACGCGCAGCCTGGCCGTGGATGTGATCGGGTTCGGTCAAATAGCTCATTTAGGGCGTGTTAACGCTAATTTTGCGCTCGCGTTGCCACGAGAAAGCGATGGATGTGAGGCGCACCTCGCCGGCAAGGGCCATCCCTTGCCAAGGGGTGCAACGTAGCAGACGCGCTTTCTCGTGGCAACCCGTAGGGACGGGCCAATTCAAGCGCATCCCTTTGTCGCGTGCCGCTTGCAGTGAATGACACTGCGGCGCGTCCCGCTTCGCGGGCTGTATCTCGAATTGGCCTCGTCGCGGGCGTGAAATTAGCGTTATCACGCCCTAATGGTGGGACAGCGCGCTCGATAAAAGTTTGGCGGTGATGTCGACAATCGGCACCACGCGTTCGTAGGCCATGCGGGTGGGGCCGACCACCCCGAGGGTGCCGACCACCTGGCCATCGACCGAGTACGGCGCGGTGACCATGCTGCATTCATCCAGCGGCAGCAGTTCGGATTCGCCGCCGATGAAAATCTGCACGCCCGCCGCATTGCGTGATTGGTCGAGCAACTGTAACAGGCCGGTCTTCTGTTCGAATGCGTCGAACAGGCGGCGCAGGTTGCCCATGTTGCTGGACAGGTCGCCCACGTTGAGCAGATTGCGGCTGCCGGAGACCACCATGTTTTCCTGGTTGGCATCGAGCGCCTGGCTGCCGGCATCCACGGCGGCGGCCATCAGGCGGGTGATGTCGTCGCGCATGCGGCCCAGTTCGTCACGCAGTTTGCTGCGCACCTGGTCGAAGCGGTGGCCGGCGAAATTCTGGTTGAAGTAGTTGGCGGCTTCGGTCAGGGCCGAGGCGCTGTAGGGCTTGTCGGTGAGGATGATGCGGTTCTCGACTTCACCTTCCATGGTGACAATGATGAGCAGGATACGTTTTTCCGACAGGCCGAGAAACTCGACCTGCCGGAATGCGGGACTGCGCCGTGGCGTCATCACCAGTCCGGCGAACTGGCTGAGATCGGACAGCAGGGTGGAGGCCGAGGTGATCAGCTGTTGCGGATCGGACGGCATCAGGCTGCTTTCGAGCTGGTTGACCTCAACCTGTTCAAGCGGGCGAACGGTCAGCAATGTGTCGACGAAGAAACGGTAACCGAGTGGCGTGGGTACCCGTCCGGCCGAGGTGTGCGGGCTGGTGACGAAGCCCATTTCCTCGAGGTCGGAAATGATGTTGCGGATGCTGGCGGGCGACAGGTTCAGGCCGGCGTGTTTGGACAGCGTGCTCGACCCCACCGGTTCGCCGTCGGCGATGTAGCGTTCCACCAGGGTTTTCAGCAGGATGCGGGCGCGGTCGTTGAGCATGCAGGAATTATATTGGGGGTCGGGGCCGAAGGGTGAATGCAGTTTTTGATAAAAACCCGGTCAGGGGGTTCCCTGATCGCTGTATCCTCAATCCGCACGCTTTATAATCAGCGGTCATGCAAACCTCTTTTCCATTTCATACGGTCGGCCTGGTTGGCAAATACGATAACCAGGACATGGGGACTTCTGTTCGCGGGCTGGGGGAGTTTCTCCGAACCCGTGGGCATACGGTGCTGCTTGCCCGCAAGGCGGCCGAGCATCTTGGAATCACCGATTTCCCAACCCGTACGCTGCATGATCTGGCGGTCGAAAGCGATGTCGTGGTGGTGCTGGGAGGGGATGGCACCATGTTGTCGATGGCGCGCGAACTGGCGCCGCATGGCGTGCCGCTGATCGGAATCAACCAGGGACGCCTGGGCTTCCTGACCGATATCACGGTCGAGGGCATGTACGCTGCCGTGGCGGAAATGCTCAGCGGCCAATACGTGGCTGAAGAGCGCATTTTGTTGAATGGCATGGTGCGGCGCAAAGGCGAGAAAGTGTTCGAGGCAACGGCCTTTAACGATGTGGTGGTGGGCAAAGGCGGGTCGGGCCGTTTGATCGACCTGGAAGTCGCCATCAACAGCGAATTTGTCTACAGCCAGCGGGCCGATGGGCTGGTGGTCACCACGCCGACCGGCACGACGGCCTATGCCTTGTCGTCGGGGGGGCCGATCGTGCATCCCACGCTGGAAGCCGTGGCGCTGGTACCGATCTGTCCGCATACGCTGTCGGCACGACCGATTGTGGTGAGCAGCCATTCGCGGATCGAAATCAACCTCACGCATGCCGATGATGCGCGCGTCCATTTCGATGGCCAGCATTATTTCGACCTGAATGCCGGCGACCATGTCTGGATCACGCGCATGAGCCGGTCGGTGACCTTGCTGCATCCGCACTCCTACAGCTACTACGACACCCTGCGGCAGAAGCTGCACTGGGGCAAGAAGCTCTGAGTGAGAGCGCAGTCACCTGCGGTTTCTGCCATGGCGCTTTCTAAGCCCTGATTCCACAACGCCCCATGCTTTCGCACCTCTCCATCCGCAATTACCTGCTGGTCGAATCGGTCGAACTTGATTTCGCGCCGGGGCTTACCGTGCTTACCGGCGAAACCGGCGCGGGTAAATCCATTCTGATCGATGCGCTGGCGCTGGCGCTGGGCGACCGCGCCGAAGGCGGCGTGGTGCGCAGTGGTGCTGCGCGTGCGGAAATCACGGCCGCGTTTGTGATCGAAACGTTGCCGGCGCTGGCAGCCTGGCTGGATGAGGCAGGTTACGCCACGGACGATGACACGCTGATTCTGCGTCGCGTGATTGACGCGGGGGGACGGTCACGCGGCTTCATCAACGGCAGCGCCGCACCGCTGGCGCAACTGAAGGAAGCCGCCGAGTTTTTGCTGGATATCCATGGCCAGCATGCGCACCACGCCTTGCTGCGGCCGCAAACGCAGCGCGAGGTGATCGATGCCTATGCCGGCGCACAGCCGCTTGCCGCATCGGTCGGCCTGGCCTGGCATGCCTGGCAGCAGGCGCGTCAACAGCGGCTGGATGCTGAATCTCATGGTCAGGCGCGACAGATCGAACGTGAAGGGCTGGCGCTGGCGGTGGGTGAGCTGCGCGCGCTGGGCGAGGATCTGGCGCGCTGGGACGAGATCCAGACCGAGCACGCGCGCCTGGCGCATGTCACCACCCTGATCGAAGGCAGCCATGCGCTGATTGAGGGCCTGGATGAAGGCGATTCAGCCGTGTCGAGCCAGCTGGGTGAAATGAGCGTGCGCCTCGACACCATGCAGGCTGTGGATGACAGCCTGGGCGAGGT
Organism: Thiobacillus sp.; assembly: GCA_019911765.1. GTDB lineage: Bacteria > Pseudomonadota > Gammaproteobacteria > Burkholderiales > Thiobacillaceae > Thiobacillus. The sequence continues at coordinate 6,038 of JAIOJU010000270.1, read as the reverse complement.
GGCGGCCTTGCTGGCCGCGGCCAGTGCCGATGTGTCCGAAGCAGTGCACGCGCTGCGGCGCTATGTCGATAACCTGAATCTCGACCCCGGCCGGCTGGGCGAACTCGACCGCTGCATGAGCGAGATGCACCAGTTGGCGCGCAAGCACCGGGTGCAGCCGGATGCGCTGGCCGGTCTGCTTGGCCAGTTCGAGGCGCGGCTGGCCGAACTGGCCGCCAGCGACGACCTCGATGCGCTGCAAGCCAGGGAAGATGCTGCCTGGGCGCATTACCGGACTGAAGCAAAACGACTCACTGCCCAACGCCGCAAGGCCGCCGCTGCCTTGTCCAGACAGGTGACGGCGGCGATGCATGAACTCGCGCTGGCCGGCGGTCAACTCGACATCCAGTTGCAGCCCGCCAGCGAGCCGCGCGTGCACGGCATGGAAGACGTGGGCTTTCTGGTGGCCAGTCATCCCGGCCTGCCGCCGGGACCGCTCGCCAGGGTGGCGTCGGGTGGCGAACTGTCACGCATCAGCCTGGCCATCCAGACGGCATTGTCCGGCGTGGCCGGGGTGCCGACGCTGATTTTCGACGAGGTCGATGTCGGCATAGGCGGCAGCGTGGCCGAAGCCGTGGGGCGGCGCCTGGCGAAACTGGGCGAAACCCGTCAGGTCCTGGTGATTACCCACTTGCCGCAGGTTGCAGCGCGCGGTGTGCAACATTTACGCGTAGCCAAGCAGGCGAATGGCGGCTTCGTCTCATCCAATATCGAATCGCTCGACACCGATGCGCGGGTTGAGGAAATTGCGCGCATGCTGGGCGGACTCAAGATCACCGCCACCACGCGGCAACATGCAGCGGAGATGCTCGCCGGATGAAGAACACGTTTGCACGAATCCTGTTTCTGCTGGCATGGCTGACTGCCACGTCAGCCTGGTCAACCACCATGAGCGGCGTGGTCTTCGTGGTCATTGATGGCGATACCGTGCTGTTCAAGCCCGACCATGTGCCCGCCGCGTCGCGGGCTTTCCTGAAAATCCGCCTGGCCGATATCGATGCGCCGGAAAAGGAGCAGCCGCATGGCGAGGCGTCCACGCACATGCTGACGGATCTGGTGCTGAACAAGCATGTCGAGGTGGACATCGTGGCGACCGACATCTACGGCCGGTCGATCGCGCGCATCCAGATGGGCGCGCTCCAGGTCAATGCGGAAATGGTGCGACGCGGTGCTGCCTGGGCGTCGACGCGTGCCCGGAGCGATACTGACCTGGTCGATGCGCAGATGGAAGCGCGCCGGGCGCACCTCGGGCTCTGGCAAACCGCTGATCCGACACCCCCCTGGGAGTGGCGTCGGGTATTCAACACGCCCTAGTTGCTGCGCGGGGTGCCATCGGGCAGTGCCGGATGGCATTCGCGGAACACGCGTGCGGTGCAGGTCCGGCAGATTTCATTATCCATGCGCGCGTAAATGGCCTTGATGGCGTCGCCCTTGTGGCGGAATATCTGTTCCTCGCCCACCGAGTCGACCTGACCGCTGCGCTTCAGCATTTCACACATGTCAGGCTGCACGCCCACAATGTACAGTCCGCCTCCGATCTTGCGGCGCCGCACCGCTTCCTTGGCGAGTAGCTCGGCACCCGCCAGATCGATGAAGCCAATGCCGCGGGCCGTCAGCATGAGGTGTTTCTTGTTTGGATCGGACTCGTCCGCATTGCGGAAATGCTGCTGCACATGCTCGACCGCGCCGAAGAAAATGGACCCTTCGACGCTCAGGATGGCCATCTGCGGGCACGCCGGTTCATCGCTGGTGATCGGCACAAACTTGCGGCGCTGATTGTCGCGGTTGGCGTGGGAGGGCACCAGTTCACGGATCGATGGCTGCGAGGTGCGATACAGGTAGAACATGAGCGAAACAAGAATGCCGAGGAAGATGCCCTTTTCCAGGTCGACCAGGGTGCCGACAAAGGTGATGGCGAGCGTGATGCGCTCCCGCTTGTGGCGTTTGATGATCTCGCCGATGTGATGGAAATCGATCAGGCTCCACGCCACAATGAACAGGATGGCCGCCATCGACGGCACTGGCAGATAGGCCGCAAGCGGGGCGACCAGCAGCACGATCAACAGCAGGAACACCGCCGACATGGCCGCGGCCAGGGGCGTTTTCGCACCCGATGCGTAGTTCACGCCGCTGCGGTTGAACGAGCCACTTGAGGCATAACCGGAGAAAAAGCTGCCGGCGATGTTGGACAGTCCCTGGCCGATGAATTCCTGGTTGCTGTCAATCCGCTGGTCGGATTTGACCGCGACCGAGCGTGCAATCGCCACGGCTTCGGTCAGTGCCAGAATCGCAATGATCATGGCGGGGAAGAGCGTCTGCTTGATGGCGGTCAGCGAAAAGTCCGGCATGGACAGGGGCGGAAACGAGGCGACCAGGGCGCCGACTGTGCGTATCCCGGTCTGCTCGGCGCCGTATTCACTGTTGAGCAGGGCGGCGACTGCGCTGCCTGCGACCATGGCGACGATCATGTAGGGCAGCCTGGTCAGATAGCGTTTGGCCAATATCCCTGAAATCAGCGTGATGGCGCCAACGGTCAGCACCCAGGGCTGGGTGTCCATGATGTGGGTGCCGAACTGGATGAAGACTTCATGGAAATGCGCGCCGCGCGGAATATCCAGGCCGAAGAAATTCTTGATTTGGCTGGTGGCGATCAGGATGGCCGCACCGGCGGTGAAGCCGATGATGACGGTATGCGAAATGAAGTTGACCAGCGCACCCAGCCGGGCCAGCCCCATTGCCAGCTGGATCAGGCCGGCCAGCAGGGTGAGCGTGAGCGCCAGTCCGATGAATTGCGCGCTGCCGGGCTCGGCCAGCGGGCTGATTGAAGCAAATACCACAATCGAGATTGCGGTCGTGGGGCCGGAAACCAGATGCCAGCTCGATCCCCACAGGGCACCCACGATGGCGGGCACCATCGCTGCATACAGGCCGTATTCGGGCGGCAGGCCGGCGATGGTGGCAAACGCCACGGCCTGCGGCAGGACGATCATCGCGCCGGTGAGGGCGGCAATGGCATCGTGCTTGAAGGTTTGTTGATTGACACTGGGCCACCAGCGCAGGAAGGGCAGGAGGCGGTAAAGCCAGAGCGGGCAGGCGTTCAGGTCGATCACAGAAAGTCCAGAAGCATATTAGCGGATGGCATTATAACTTTTGCCGCGTAATATTTTTCTATTGACTGAGTGCGATTGCCCGCATCCGGCTTTAAATGGGGTGGGCAGAAAAAAGCGGGGCCATATATCCGGTCCCGCTTCCTTGCCCTCGGTGCTGGATTTTAATGTCCCATTTTTTGTTTGGATGCCACCTTGTTGCGGCCAGATTCCTTCGCCGCATACAGTGCCTGATCCGCGATGCTGACCAGTGCGTCGATGTCGATGGTTTCTGTTCCACGAGTGGCCACGCCTATGCTGACCGTAATGGATTGTTCGGCTTGTCCGATGGCTATCCGTTTTGCTTCCAGGGTGGTGCGCAGCCGTTCGGCTGACAGCATGACGGCGATGAGGTCGGTATTGGGGCAGATGACCAGGAATTCCTCGCCGCCGACGCGGCAGACGCTGTCGCCCCTGCGTGCCGATGCGCGCAGGGCGTCGGCCGCCTCACGCAGCACGACATCTCCGGTGGCATGGCCATAGGTGTCGTTGATGTGCTTGAAATGGTCGATATCGATCATCATCACAGAAAGCGGGGCGACGGAGCGTGTTGCAGCGTTCCATGCCTGCTCGAGTTGATCCATGGCCGAACGGCGGTTGGGAAGCCCGGTCAGCAAATCGGTCAGGGCCGCGTTGGCCAGCCGCCGGTTGGCTACAGCCAGTTCGGCTGCATTCTGGCGTAATTGCGCGCGATCCTTTTCCCATGCGTCCTGCAGTTGCACCATGCGTTGCGCAGCGTTGAGCCGGGTGCGCAGGCCTTGTGCACTGATGGTGCTGGGGATAAAACCATCCGCGCCGACATCGAACGCCTGATTGATATGCTCCTCACCATGCTCGTCCGCCATCAGCAAGATGTGCATGCGGCGGCCTTCGTCGGTCGCGCGTAGCGCCAGGCATAACTCCGTCCCATCCAGGAGCGGCAGGTTGTAATGCGCGATGATGACATGCGGCAGCACTTCCATCGCCAATGCCAGGGCCGTGGTGCCGTTGTCGGCGGGATATACGATGTGGCCGCTGTCTTCGACCAGCAGGGCCATGGTTTGTCTGCGGGTGAGGGCATTGCCGTCGGCCACCACGATCCGCAATGGCGACTCGTTTTCAGCCACTTCGCTTTCGCCCTGGCTGATCTCGGAAAACTGCGGCAGCATGGTCGTTGGAATCTTCAGCAAGTTGCCCCAGTCCTGCCAGCTGGCGATCACCTGGTCGATGAAGTTTCCGGCAGTGTCGGCATGGATGTCGAGTTCGATGGCCAGCTTCATCCATTTTTGCGTGAGCCTGGGTCGTGCATCGGTATCCGCCAGACCGAGGTCAGCCAGCTGGTGTGCCAGGCGCAACATCAAGGTCAGGCTGTTTGAGCGGGAGTCATCCGGGACACCCGCTGAGTCCGGGTTTTCGTAATGGCTGAGCGGGTTGGTGAAAACCTTGGGCAGGCCCCAGTCGGTCATCATCACGATGCCAAGCTCGACATGATCTGTTTCCAGACGGGCGCGTTCGTGGCTGACCAGGGTTTGCGAAGGGTCGTTGCGCCAGGCCGTCTGCACGGCATGATATTCGGCCGGGTAGGCGGTTGCCAGGGCCAGTTTCCCGACCTGCGCCAGCAGGCCGCAGATAAACAACTCGTCGGTTGCACCGACTTTCACGCGCTCCCCGAGTGCCTGCATGGTCAGTCCCATCAGGAGCGAATGCGACCAGTACGATTGATAGTCGAACGATTCGCATGCGCCGGTGCGGTATTGGTCGAGCAATGAAAATCCCAGGGCAAGCTGGCGCACGACTGACATGCCCTGGCGCACGACGGCTTCCTGAACCGATACAACCGGCCGTGAGATATGCGAAGCGGTATTGGATAACTTGATCAGTCGACCGGACAAGGCCGGATCCGTCTGCACGACTCGCGCGATCTCGCCCAGCGTCGCGTTTTCACGTTGCGTCAGTTCAAGAATTGCCAGCGCCACCCCTTTGGGGCTGGGTAATTGCCCACTGATTTTGAGTTGTTCGGCCTGTGTCATCAATCAATCTGTTTCATGGGGGTGCACCAGCCACGCTGCAGCCTGTGTGCCGGTTCAATTGCTCATCGCATGGAAAACAGCACGGACGCCGGCGTCGTGCTTTCAACAGGTTTATCGACAGAATTTCAACAAAATTAAGACCTGGCTATCCCGGAAGATTCAAGGGGCAGGTTTCGAAAGTGTTCGGTCTGGGCGTATTGACTGCGTATCGTTCGCCCTGAGTCTGTCGAAGAGATGCCCTTCGACAGGGCGAACGGACCAGAAGGAAGCAGTGCTGGGTCAGGTTACGCCAAGCGCGTGATCCAGGCAGCGTAAATAGCTGGCTGAATCAAACGCCGTCTGGTGGCGTTGCACCTGCCAGATCATTTCCGCCAGGCAATCCATGATGGCGTGCTGGGCGGTCATGGCGTCGCCATGTTGCTTGAGCAGGCGCTGATAACGGTCGCGTATCCCCGGTGGCTGGTCGACCGACAGTTGCTCGGCAATGGCCAGATGCATGGATAGATGCAGGAAAGGATTGATCTCACCGGATTCCGGCAGGTAGTCCCGTTCCTGATAGCGTTCGGGTTGATCCAGAATGACGTGGTATTCGGGATGGGCCAGCACGGCATCAAGTGCGGGCAGTTCGGCGCCGGCAAGCGACTCGCCGGCGCGGTATTTGGCCCACACGCTGAAAAAAAACTGGCGAACCTGATCACGGCTGGGATTGAACATTAAATCGGTTTGGGCCTAGCGTTTGCCCCCTCCCCCGTTCGGGGGGAGGGTTGGGGAGAGGGAAGCGAAGCCGTTGCCGCGTTTCTTATTCCCTTCGGGCGCGGACGGGGTCTTGCCCTTGTACTCGCAC
>JAIOJU010000023.1 GCA_019911765.1 Thiobacillus sp. | reverse complement strand
GTCCAGCGGCACCTTGCTGACAGCGGTCATCATTGCCGGCCTTGCGGCCGTTTACGTGCAGGGCAATTACACTTATTTTGGCGCCACCCATGCCGCGCTGAGTGGAGCATCCGGCTGGCTGGGCGTGTTGCTGTGCGGCCTGGCGGGTGGCGTATTGGGTGGAGGATTCAGCCGCCTGCTCCTGGTCTTTGCGGTTCACGGGCTTCCGGGCAAAGTGGGCGCATACATGAAAGCCCATCCCGTCAGCTTTGCTGCTGCATGCGGGTTGGTCTTGGCCTTGATCGGCCTCGCATCCGGAAGCACCGTGTATGGCAGCGGCTACGAGGAAGCCAAGCACCTGCTGGAAGGCTCTGCCGAAGTGTCGGCGGGGTATGGCATCTGGAAAATGCTGGCGACCTTTGTGTCGTTTATCAGCGGCATACCCGGCGGACTGTTTGCCCCCAGCCTGTCAGCTGGTGCCGGCATTGGTCAGGTCGTGGCCGATCTGGTCACGCAGGCAGACGCCGGTGCATTGGTGGTGATCGGCATGGCGGCCTATTTTGCCGGTGTCGTTCAGGCGCCGATTACGGCATTTGTCATCGTCATGGAAATGACGGACAACCATGACATGGTGGTGCCGCTGATGCTGGCCACCATGCTGGCCACGGCCGTATCCCGCATGATTTGCCCAAGGCCGCTGTACAAGGCGCTGGCAGAAAACTATCTGGCCCGTATTCGATCTGCCAGTACGCCGCCACAGTAAATGAAGCCACGATTGCCCATGGGGTCAAAAAAACGCCAAAAAGCAAAAAGCCCTAGCGGGTTAACGCTAAGGCTTTGAGTTTGCAGTGTTCGGGATGGTGGGCAGTACAAGGTTCGAACTTGTGACCCCTGCCGTGTGAAGGCAGTGCTCTACCACTGAGCTAACTGCCCGAAGCGGCGCGAATTAAACCATAACCCGATGCCCACGGTCAATTTTGCGGCGCGCTATCCAGTAAAATAGCGGGTTTCGTCGCTCGGCCCTGTCATGATCCGCACCCGTTTCGCTCCCTCCCCAACCGGTTACCTGCATATTGGCGGTGCACGCACTGCACTGTTTTCGTGGGCATTTGCACGCCACCATGGCGGCCAGTTCATTTTGCGCATCGAAGACACGGATGTGGCGCGTTCAACGCCCGAGGCGGTACAGGCCATCCTCGACGGCATGGCCTGGCTGGAACTGGAGCACGATGAAGGTCCGTTCTATCAGATGCAAAGCATGGACCGCTACAAGGAAGTGATTGCGCAGATGCTGGCCAGCGGCCAGGCCTATCACTGCTATTGCAGCCCCTCGGAACTCGATGCGATGCGCGAGGCACAGCGTGTGCGTGGTGAAAAACCACGCTACGACGGCCGCTGGCGCCCCGAGGACGGCAGAACGCTACCCACACCCCCTGCGGGCATTGACCCCGTGGTGCGTTTCAAGAATCCGACCACGGGCAGCGTGGCGTGGAAGGACCTGGTCAAGGGCACGATCGAGTTTGCCAACGCCGAGCTTGATGACCTCATCATCGCGCGCGGCGACGGCACCCCGACCTACAATTTCTGCGTCGTGGTGGACGACTGGGACATGCGGATCACCCACGTGATCCGCGGCGATGACCACGTCAATAACACCCCGCGCCAGATCAACATCCTCAAGGCACTGGGCGCCACGGTTCCGCAGTACGCGCACCTGTCGATGATCCTCGGCGACGATGGCACCAAGCTTTCCAAACGCCATGGCGCGGTGTCGGTGATGCAATATTTTGAGGAAGGCTACCTGCCGGAAGCGGTCATCAACTATCTCGCGCGACTCGGCTGGTCGCATGGCGATGCCGAAATTTTCAGCCGCGAACAGTTTGTGCAGTGGTTCGACCTCGACCACATTACGCCGTCTGCCGCCCAGTTCAATACCGAAAAGCTGCGCTGGCTCAACCAGCAATACATCAAGGCTGCCGACGATGCGCGGCTGGCGGAACTCATGCGCCCCTTCCTGATTCGCAACGAAGCCAATCCGGACGATGGCCCCGATCTCGCCGCCGTGTGCGCGCTGGTCAAGGAACGCGCCGCCACCATCGAAGAACTGGCCGATGCTGCCACGCTTTTTTACCGCACCCTGCACCCCACGCCCGAACTGCTGACGCAGCACGTCACGCCCGAGGTGCTGCCGGCGCTCGCCGATCTGGTGGCCCGGTTTGAATGCCTGATCTGGGAACGCAGCGCGATCAGCGCCGCTTTCAAGGAAACCCTCGTGGCGCATGGCCTGAAGATGCCCAAGCTGGCGATGCCGGTGCGCGTGCTCGTCACCGGCGAACCGCAAACGCCCGCAATCGACGCCACGCTGGAACTGATTGGCAAAGACAAGGTGATCAATCGCCTCAAGGCAGCACTGTAGGCCGCACAACGGCGGTTGATTCCGCTATAATGCGCGCTGATTTTTGCCGTTGTAGCTCAGTTGGTAGAGCAGCGCATTCGTAATGCGAAGGTCGCCAGTTCGATTCCGGCCAACGGCACCACTCAATAAAAACGCCGCTTTATCGCGGCGTTTTTTCTAACGATCTCACCCCAATCCGGTTTTTTGCCCCGTCACGATTTCATCGATGGCACAGGGTTTATGCACGGCATAGCCTTGGGCGTAGTCCACCCCGATTTCCCGCAGCGCCTCCAGTATCTCGGGCGATTCCACATACTCGGCCACCGTGCGCAATCCCAGCGAGTGGCCAATATCGTTCATCGATTTGACCATGGCGTAGTCGTTCGGATTCTGCAGCATTTCCTTGACGAAGCTGCCGTCGATCTTGAGTGAATCCGTACGTAGGTTTTTCAGGTGCGAGTAGGAAGTAAAACCGCTTCCGAAATCGTCCAGCGAGAACTTGCAGCCATAGCGGCGAATTTCCCGAATAAAGTCCTGGGCGGCGCCGTAGCTTCCGATCGCGGCGGTTTCTGTGATCTCGAACGTGATCTTGCCGGTGGGAAAGCCGCTATTCGGCAACACGTCCTGCAGGTAACGCATGACCTCGGGGCTGCTGAGCGAGGTGGCAGACAGATTGATGGCAAATCCGCCCACCGAGGCGAACACTTTCCGCAACACCCAGATATCGACTTCATGCGCACGCTGCAGGCGCTCCACCGTAGGGATGAAATGCGCCGGACTGATTTCCAGGCCGTCCTCGCCCTCGATGCCCAACAGGATTTCGTAATACGGCAGGAAAGGCATATCCGCATCGATCGGCATCACTTGCTGACAGCGCAAGTGCAGGCCGTCGCCTTTCAGGAGCGCATCGATGCGTCCAGCCCAGTCCATCAGGGATTCCTGTGATTTCAGCTGGGGGCTGGCCCGTTCATATACCTGTATCCGGTTCCGTCCCAGCGACTTGGCGGTGATGCAGGCAGAATCGGCATGGCGGATCGTCTGTGCTGCGTCGAATTTGGCCGGTGCGTATTCAGAGAGCCCGATATTGAAGCCGATACTGTAACTGTGCTGCTCGTGCTGAAAGTGGTAATCCTTCACCTGTTCCAGCAGTTTTTCAACGGTGGGACATCCCTCGCTCCGGCTGCAGTTCGGCAGCAGGATCGCCAGGGTGTCATCCCGGAACGAAGCGAGAACGGCATCGGGTCCGATTTGTGCCCGCACTTCGTTGGCCAGGCTGCGCGCCAGGTTTTCGGCCGCTTCCATGCCGCAGGTATTGTAGACCAGTCGAAACTGGTCGAACTCGATAATGCCGACTGCGTGCGCCTTGTCCTCCTGATCCGGGACCGCCATCTGGCTCAGACGCTGCATGAAGCCCTTGCGGTTGAGCAAACCCGTCAGCGGGTCGTGCATGACCTGATGCATCAGGTCCTGATAGGTTTCGTCGAACAGCGCATTTTCCGACCGCTCGATCAGCGGCAGGTCCAGGTCCTTGCCCGGTTTGATACGTTCATCCCGAATCCTTCGGGCAAGCTCGGTCAGGCTCAGGACCTGCTTGCTGGTCGCGGAGCGGTTGGCAAACGCGCAACTGGCGGGTGGCTGGCTGATCCAGATGAGCTGCATCGGGACCCGGCTGTCGTCCACGACAAAATCCCACCAGTCGCCTACACGCAAGCGGTCTATCAGTTGTCGATGTGAATTCAACACATCGCCGCTTGTCTCGTTCGACCTGGCCAGCTTGCCTGGCGGTACAAGCACCATTTCGTTGCCTGCGAGCGAAGCACCCGGGTCATTTGCCAGTCTTGCCCCCAACTCGTCCATGAACGCAGCCACCAGACTGGTATCGACATTGACTGTTTTCAGGATGCGCTCCACCTCACCCAGCAAGGCCAGGGGCCCGACAGACGAACGCGTGGCTTCAGGCTGGGCCGGATTGAGCCAGACAAGCAACTGGTCAAGTACAGCCAGTGCCGTATCCCATTCATCTCCCTGTGCGCCCTGTCGCATTTCCAGCAGAACGAGATACTGGCGCCAACCAGCATCCAGCAAGCGCAGCAGCATGCCAGGGACTTCGCGCCCCGCCAGCCGCGCCTCCAGAGCCGCATTGACCCTGGAGCGGGCGGCACGTATCCCTTCCTGGCCTTCGCTGGCTTCCTGAAGGCGTGCGACGCGTGTTCGACGAATCTGCAGGATAGGCAGCAATACCCGCTCCAGACTATCGCGCACCAACTCAAATACGCCGGGATCGTCATCCGCCCGACTGCATACGCGGTCCACCAGCAGATAGAGGAAACGCTGCAGTTTGGCATCGAAAAACTTGCCTTTGTCATCCGCCGCCACCGCATACTGCTCGATCAGGTTGAGCACCTGCCGGGCGGGATGATTGTGCTGACTTGGGAAATCCTTGTCCTGCAACGCCAGCTTGAGCAGCGGCCGCTCCAGCCGCTTGACCAGGGATTCCACATCCGAACTGGGGACAAAATCCTCGCGTGCCCGGGCGAACAGATTCGAGGTGGTATCCAGAATCCGCCGGTGACCCTGTGCCAGTCGCCGGTTCTCGCCACTGGCTGAAGCAATGCGCGCATCGACCTGATCGGCCAGAGGGGGCAAGACAGGGCCGCCAGGGGCTACCCTGTTTGCCAGTGGCAATCCATCCAGCGCGACCAGCAACTCGCGCAGACTGGCTTCCGGCCCGGCATTCTTGCCACGACCGGGTGCGCCGGAAGGGCCTGATGCCGGTTCATCGTGACTCATCAGTTGACGTGAGATCTGATGCAGCCGGTCCACCACATTCAAGACATCCGGCTGAGCCGCATCCAGGGCACCTCTCACCCGGCTCTTGCTTCTCTCATCCGATACGCCGTGTCCTGCTGCACCACGCTGCGGAGACTTGTTCAGCGTGGCCAGAATACGGTCCAGGCTGTATTCCGCGCTTTCTGCGGACTGACTGCCCCCCGCCTGGCCCTCCTTGTAAAGCGAATTCAGAGACTCTGCGAGATCAGCCAGATCGGATGGGGGGGGATCATCACCGGTCGCCGGCGACCTGGCAGCCTCGACAGGTGCCGGTGCCGGATTGCCCCGCACGACCTCCTGTTTGGGCTTGGCTGAAACAAGCGGCTGCAGGGGTTCCAGCGTCTGATTGAACTGCTTGTAGAGGTCCGGAATCCGGCCCAACAAGGCCTGCCCCAGTGCCTTGTAGAGCACGGTACGCATGGAGTTCGAGAAATCCAGGGTCTGGATGGCGCCCTGGAATGTCCGCCCTATCATCTCCGGGCCGAAAGGATTGTTTTTCCGGTCGATCGATTGGCCAACCAGTCGGCTGTAGCGCGGCTCGAACACGTCCAGCTCAAGCGCGATGTGGCCCTCGACCTGTTTGATGACGGCTGACAAATTGAGCCAGTCTTCAAACTCTCCCTCATCCACGAGGGCCAGTTTGCTGTTCGATGGCTTTTCGCTGGCCAGGTCTGCGGCAGGCCCGATATTCTGGATACGGTCGCGTATCGCATTGAAAAAATCATCTTCGATCTGGCTGCGGCGCTGCGCCAGTTCCTGCGCGCCATATTCAAAGCGGGAACGTTCCAGAAAACTCAGTTCGTCCTGGTCAGCTTCGCTCAAGCGTTCGATGCTGCGCTGAAAGAAGTCCTGTATCACCGCCCCCAGAAAGGTGCGGAACAGGTTGGTGCATTCGGTTTGCAGGGCCTGGGTCTGCTGAATACCCAGCCCGGATCCGGCGCGAGCAGGTTCTGTCCGGGTCAAGGGGCTGCTTGCGGTGCGCAGTGCCAGCAAGGCCCCCGCAGGCATCGCGGCCACAAACACGCCCACTCCGCCGGGGGAAACGTGCGCCACACTGCCACTGCATTTGAATCTGCCAGGCAGACCGCCAAACTCCACCCTGACCGGGCTGCCTACCAGGGCGGGGATCGCAGCATCGGGCGTGCCCTCACCCAGAAAAGCCACATACAGCCCGGTCTGGCAGTAGTCACGAATTTCGGAGGGAATAGCGACGCCATCACCAAACCGGATTTGCGCAGTTTGCAACGTGGTTCGGCGCGCATACCGCCGCGACTCCTTGCTTCCCGGCCTGGAAATGGAATGTGCCATTTAACTTTCTATTCTCGAAGCAGGAGTGACCAGATCAATCAACTCAATGTCCCCGTTTGATACAAACTGCATACGCAGTCGCGGCGATCAAGATAGTGATCGCCGCGCTCCCTGCCTGATAAACGGATTTTTTCTGCCTGACTTGAGTCGATGGCACGGCCAGAACGTAGCAGGGGGGCTGCGCCCCCAGCCGCCATGGTGATTCCGGTCAAGCCCGCCCTTGCAACAAGCTCGACACCGGGACGCCCCTTCAGCGTGCTTGAGTCATGCATCAGCCCGATGCAGACCGGCAGAGCGCATCAGAGCCAGCTTTCGATCTTCCTGCGATCCGGCACGCCGCCGGCATGCACCACCTTGCCGTCGATCACCACGCCGGGCGTCGACATGACGCCGTAGCCCAATATGGCCGCCATATCCTCGACCTTTTCCAGTTCGACCGCCACGCCGCGTGCCTGCGCGATTTCCCCGATCAGTTTCAGCGTGGTGTTGCAGTTGGCGCAGCCGCTGCCAAGCACTTTGATGTTTTTCATGCGGTTTCCCTTCAGTTTGCGGGCTTGATCGCTTCGATGGTGGCCGAGGCGATGAAATCCTCGACCCCGCGGCCGGGCGCCCAGTGGCGAATGAACTCGCGGCTGGCATCCTTGGGCGCGATGCGGATGTCGGCGAAGCCCGCCGCCGCGAGCATGGCCGTGAGCTCGTCGACGCTCGCCGCGCCGGCCACGCAGGCGGTGTGGAGGGCGACTTCCTGCTGCATGGCCTCCGGCAGCGGGGCGGTGGTGACGATATCGGAAATGGCGAGCCGGCCACCGGGTTTCAGTACCCGCCAGGCGTCGCGGAAGACCTGCGCTTTATCCGGCGACAGGTTGATGACGCAGTTGGACATGATGACATCCACCGTAGCGTCGGCCACCGGCAGATGCTCGATCTCGCCGAGGCGGAAGTCCACATTTGCGTAGCCGCCCTTGACTGCATTGGCGCGGGCCTTGGAAACCATATCGGGGGTCATGTCGACGCCGATGACGGTGCCGCTCGTGCCCATCTGGCGCGCTGCGAGGAAGGCGTCGAAGCCCGCGCCACTGCCCAGGTCCAGCACGGTTTCACCCGGTTTGAGCGCCGCGATGGCCTGTGGATTGCCGCAGCCGAGGCCGAGGTTGGCGCCTTCGGGTACCGCAGCCGTCTCCTCGGCGCTGTAGCCGATGCCTTGCGACAGCAGTTCTGCTACAGATTGGTCAGAGGGCGCGCAGCAACCGGTACTCGGTGCGCAGCAGCCGCTGGATTCGGCGCGTGCCACGGCGCCGTAGGCGGCACGCACGTGCTGACGGATCTGGTCGTGTTCATTGACAGTCATGATGGACTCCTTTTCAGCAGCAGGATTTGCCGGAAGCTGTGGGCGTGCAGCAGGCGCCGCTTTCCGACACTGCGATGGCAGCGAGCCTGTCGGCTGCCTGCGGCGCAAAATGGGCTGCGTAGGCTTCGTCGAAACTGGCGTCGAGCTTCTGTGCGGTTTCGTCGCGAATGTGGCGGGCGATCTCGATCACCGTGTCGATCTGTTCGCGCGACACGCCATAACCCTTCAGTCGCTCGATCTGGCACAGGCCCTGACCGGGATGGCTGGCGGCGACATTGGCCGCCAGCGAAACCAGGGCAACGATGGACGGATGCAGATCGGTACTCATAAAACCCCCTTCAAGCTATTGAACAACACGCCCACGACGACAAACGCCGTGGCGAGATAGGCTGCAAACAGTGCCAAGAGCGGCACCTTCACGACCTTTTTCAGGATGATCATTTCCGGAAACGACAGTGCGGTCACCGCCATCATGAACGCCAGCACGGTACCAATGGGCACCCCCTTGCCGAGCAGCACTTCGGCAATGGGGATGATGCCCACTGCGTCGGAATACAACGGCACGCCGACCAGCACGGCACCAACGACCGACAGCACGCCGCCATCACCGGCGATGCGCGCGACGAAATCGGCCGGCACATAGCCGTGAATGAAGGCGCCGACACCGACGCCGATGAGGATGAATTTCCAGATGCGGCCGACGATTTCCTTCATCTGGCTCACCGCATAGTCATGACGGGCGCGCAGCGAGTTGTCCTCTTCAATCTGCGCCGCCTCGCCCATGCGGATTTTCCACACATAGTCCTCGACCCAGCGTTCCGGTTTGAAACGTTCCAGCACAAAGCCGCCGATCAGGGCAACGCTGAGACCGGTCACCACATACAGCACGGTGAATTTCCAGCCGATGACGGATGCCAGCACCACCACCGCCACTTCGTTGATCATCGGGCTGGCAATCAGGAACGACAGCGTCACCCCGAGCGGGATGCCCGCCTCGACGAAGCCGATGAAAAGCGGAATCGATGAACACGAGCAGAATGGCGTCACCGCGCCCAGCCCCACCGCCATGAAGCGGCTTTGCAGATTGCCCCGGTTGCGGATGAACGTACGCACCTTCTCCGGCTTGAGCAGGGCGCGCAAAAAGCCCATGACATAGATCACCAGGGAGAGCAGCACCAGGATTTTCGTCACGTCCATGACGAAGAAATGCAGTGCCGCGCCCAGGGAGGATCCTGGCGTCAGTCCGGCGAGATCAAATACCAGCAGGCTTGCCAATGCATCGAACATCAACTCACCCTGGAAACGAGACCCGCTTCGTACCAGCCTCGGCTGCGGTTGACGATTTTTACCACCAGCAGCATCACCGGCACTTCGATCAGCACACCGACCACCGTCGCCAGCGCCGCACCGGACTGGAAGCCGAACAGCGCAATGGCTGCCGCCACCGCCAGTTCAAAAAAGTTGGAGGCACCGATCAGTGCCGAGGGGCACGCCACGCTGTGCTTCTCGCCCACCCTGCGGTTGAGCCAGTAAGCCAGCCCGGAATTGAAAAACACCTGGATCAGGATCGGCACCGCCAGCAACGCGATGATCAGCGGCTGCCGGATGATCGCCTCGCCCTGGAAGGCGAACAACAACACCAGTGTCGCCAGCAACGCGAGAATGGAGGCGTGGCCGAACTGGGCCAGCACCGCATCGAACACTGCCTGACCACGTTTCAGCAACCCCTTCCGCCAGATTTGCGCCAGGATCACCGGGATGACGATGTACAGCACCACCGAGGTGAAGAGCGTGTCCCACGGCACCACGATCGCAGACAGGCCGAGCAGCAGGCCGACAATGGGGGCGAAGGCAAAGATCATGATGGTGTCGTTCAACGCCACCTGCGACAGCGTGAAATACGGGTCACCGCCGGTCAACCGGCTCCACACGAACACCATCGCGGTGCACGGTGCGGCCGCCAGCAGAATGAGGCCGGCAACGTAACTGTCGAGCTGTTCCGCCGGCAGGTACGGTGCAAACCAGTGGCGGATAAACAGCCACGCCAGCAAGGCCATGGAAAACGGCTTCACCGCCCAGTTGACGAAGAGCGTGACGCCGATGCCTTTCCAGTGCGACTTCACCTGATGCAGCGCGCCGAAATCGATCTTCATCAGCATCGGGATGATCATGATCCAGATCAAGAGGCCGACCGGAATATTCACCTGCGCCATCTCCATCCGCCCCAGTGCCTGAAACGGTGCCGGCAGCAATTGCCCCAGCAGCACGCCGGCGACGATGCACAGCGCCACCCACAGCGTCAGCCAGCGCTCGAACACGCTCATCGGCGCACCGGCAGCGCGCCTGGCCGTGGTCTCACACTGCACGCTCATGCTGTCTGTCCGATATCACGTACAGCCTGTTGCAGCTTCAAGTTATCCAGTGCATTGAACGGCAAACTGACAAACATGGAAACACGGCGCTGCATCTGGTTCATCGCTGATTCGAAGGCCCGCCGCTTGACCTCATCACTGCCTTCCACCGCAGCCGGGTCGGGTATGCCCCAGTGCGCGGTCACCGGTTGCTCCGGCCACACCGGGCAGGCTTCGCCCGCAGCGTTGTCGCACACCGTGATAACGAAATCGAGCCGTGGCGCATCATCCACGGCAAAATCGTTCCACGACTTGCTGCGCAGGCCCTCGATGGGAAACCGGTTTTTCTCCAGCAACTCCAGCGCCAACGGGTTGACTTGCCCAGTGGGGTGGCTGCCCGCGCTAAAGGCCCGGAAACGCCCTTTGCCGAGATCATTCAACAATGATTCAGCCAGAATCGAACGGGCTGAATTGCCGGTACAAAGAAACAAAACGTTGTAAACAGGTTGATCCATGGTCCCTCTCCGGGCTCAGGTATGTAATCAGGCGACGACTGGCAAGCCGAGTTTCTCGCACACCGCGGCAACCAGTCGCTTGCGGATGTCATCACGCACCGCAATGAAGCTTTCCAGCGGTTCGCCGTGCGGGTCGTGGAACGGCAGGTGGATCGCAGGAATCGGACGCGGGAAGATGGGACAGCTTTCCTTGGCGTTGTCGCATACCGTCACCACCAGATCGATGTCCTCGCCCATCACCGCGTCGATATCCTTCGGATGCAAGCCGTCGGTCGGCAGCCCCGCCTGCTGCAACGCTGCGATCGCGCCATCGGCCACCTTGGGCTGCGGCCGGGTACCCGCGGAAAGCGCGCGCACCTGGCCAGCCAGTTCATGATTCAGCAGCACTTCAGCCATTTGCGAACGACAGGAATTACCGGTGCACAGCACCAGCACGGTATAAAGTTTTTCAGCCACGATGCTTCCTTGTTTGAGTGAAATATTATGAAATTCGACGGCAGCCGCCCGTGACGGACTGGACGTTGGTCACCACAACCTGCATCTGCCAGCGTTTCATGAGGCTGCCTTTTCCGGAGAACAAGCCGGCGAGCAGACTGGCGCGCAGGGATTGCCGCCACAGCAGTTTTCAGTAAGGAAGCCAAGCAACGCGTTCATCACATCGAACTGTGCGGTGTAGATCACAAAGCGGCCGTCCTGGCGTGAAGCAACCAGCCCGGCATGGCTGAGCTCTTTCAGGTGAAAGGACAGCGAAGAAGGCGGAATATCGGCCAACTCGCTGATTTTGCCTGCAGCCATGCCGGCCGGGCCAGCCTGGACCAGTGCACGAAACACCGCCAGGCGTGAAGTCTGGGCCAGGGCGGACAGTGCGGTGACAGCAGCATTTGTTTCCATGTTTTGAATATTATGGAAATATGGAAACAAATGCAAGCCCCTTTTATTGCATGAATGCTTTGCAGGTCTGCTGGGGGTGTACGGAACGACCGTCCCGTTACTGCAGCGTGTAGGCGGGTGGCGTGAATTCCAGCACGACCGTACCCAGATGCTGGTTCAGCCCCATGATGGGCACGATGGCGCGCAAGTTGCCGTTGGCCGCGCGCTCCACCTGCACCTCCCTGGCCTGAAGATACCGGGCCGGATACAGTGACGAAAAGACGGTTGCCAGATTCTTGCGGTCGCTGGCCACGACCACTTTATCGTCAGGTGCGGCAAGCACCGCCGACTGGAAACCTTCTATCCGCACCAGTTCAGTAAAGTACTGGTCCACCTGATCCAGGTTGGACGCCATCAATTCGCGGCGAATCGCCCAGGCGAACGGCGTGCTGAAACGGGCCAGCGCCAATTCGGCATGGCGCCCGTCCAGTTGCCGCGCCTGCTCGATCAGATCGGTACGCGCCTGGGCCTGCTGCGCCTGAAGCTCAATCATTTTGGTTTCGACAGCGCTTACAGCTGCCGTCTTCCAGAAGACCATACCCACAACCACCACGACCAAGGCAGCAACCAGGCCCAGCATGATTTTGCGGTTGCCATCCATACCGGTTTTAGTGCCCGATGCTGACGTTTCAGTTGTGCTCATGATGTCGCGCCCTCCCGATGGAAACAAGCGAATAGTAGTCCCGGTCAACGAAGCTGGATAGGCAGCGGTTATTGGCACCGCCCCAACCAGCTGCAGGCCAGCGGGTGCACCCTTTATCCAGCCGGATTGTCGGCAACAGTGCCAGAACCATCACCTTTGTGGCAGTCTTACGCTGCGCAACCGCAGGCATGGGGATCTTGCGGCTCGCCTGATGCTTCCGGTGCCGCCTGCCCAAGCAGACTCAGTGCCACGGCCTCCGCCACCCTGATTCCGTCCACACCCGCTGACAAAATGCCACCGGCATAGCCAGCCCCCTCGCCTGCCGGATAAAGCCCCTTGACATTAAGGCTCTGGTAATCGCTTCCGCGCGTGATCCGCAACGGCGACGAGGTGCGGGTCTCGACACCGGTCAGCACCGCATCGTGCATCGCAAACCCCTTGATCTGCTGATCGAATGCTGGCAGCGCTTCGCGAATCGCCTCGATCGCATAATCCGGCAGGGCGGATGCCAGGTCGGTGAGCCGCACCCCCGGCTGATACGATGGTTCCACGCTACCGAGCTGGGAGGAAGGCCTGCCGGCCAGAAAATCCCCGACCAGTTGTCCCGGCGCGTCGTAATTGCCGCCACCCAGTTCAAACGCACGGGATTCGAGTTCCCGCTGCAACTCGATTCCAGCCAGCGGCCCGCCAGGGTAATCCTCGGGCGTGATGCCCACCACGATGCCGGCATTGGCGTTGCGCTCGTTGCGCGAATACTGGCTCATGCCATTGGTCACCACACGATTCGGCTCGGAAGCCGCCGCCACCACCGTGCCCCCGGGACACATGCAGAAGCTGTACACCGATCGACCATTTTTTGCGTGGTGCACCAGCTTGTAATCCGCCGCGCCCAACAGAGCATTCCCCGCATTGGGCCCCAGCCGGGCGCTGTCGATCAGCGATTGCGGATGCTCGATGCGAAAGCCGATGGAAAAGGGCTTGGCTTCCATGAAAACGCCACGCGCATGCAGCATCTCGAACGTATCGCGCGCACTATGGCCCAGCGCGAGAATGACATGATCGCCACGCAAGGTCTCACCGTTCGCGAGCACCACGCCACGCACATGCCCCTCCTCGATCAGCATATCCGTCACGCGCTGCTCGAAGCGGATTTCGCCACCCAGTTCCTCGATCTCGTGACGCATGGTTTCAACCATGCCGACCAGGCGAAACGTGCCGATATGCGGTTTCGACACGTACAGGATTTCTTCCGGCGCCCCCGCCTTCACGAATTCGGTCAGCACCTTGCGCCCGTAATGCTTGGGGTCCTTGATCTGGCTGTAGAGTTTGCCGTCGGAAAACGTGCCCGCACCACCCTCGCCGAACTGCACGTTGGATTCGGGATTGAGCGTATGCTTGCGCCACAGCCCCCAGGTATCTTTCGTCCGCTCGCGCACCGCCTTGCCGCGTTCCAGCACGATCGGCTTGAAACCCATTTGCGCCAGCACCAGCGCGGCAAAAATCCCGCAGGGACCAAATCCAACCACGATCGGCTGCGACGCCAGCGGCCCTGATGCCCGGCCGACAAAACGATAGGCCGTATCCGGTGTCGGCATGACCCGGCGATCATTACGGAGTTTTTTCAGCAGCGCCGCTTCATTTTTGACTTCAATATCCAGTGTGTAAATCAGCAGCATCGCCTGCTTCTTGCGCGCATCGACACTGCGCTTGAAAATACTGACGCCCAGCAGGTCATCGTCCTTGATCGCAAGGCGTTGCAGAATGGCCGCACGCAGGGCCTCTGGCGGATGATCGAGCGGGAGTTTGAGTTCAGTCAGTCGTAACATGCCGTGTAGCTTAAATTCTTTCAGCCAAATAATTCAACGCACCCTGCCCCGCCACGCGTCCGCTGGCAAAACAGGCTGTCAATAAATAGCCGCCGGTTGGTGCTTCCCAGTCGAGCATCTCGCCCGCGCAAAACACGCCGGGCAGGTCGCGCAGCATGAGCGCTTCATCAAGCGATTCGAAGCACACGCCGCCTGCACTGCTGATTGCTTCGTCGAGTGGCCGCGTTGCATTCAGGGTGAATGGCAACGATTTTATCGCGCGCGCAAGTGTGGCCGGATGACTCAATTGCTCTGTCGACATCACTTCACGCAACAACGCCATTTTCACGCCCTTGATTCCCGCACGGCTTTGCAGATGGCTGGATAGCGAGCGCGAACCACGTGGGTGATCGACCTCGGCCATCACCCGCTCCAGCGATTTGTCCGGTGCCAGATCCAGCTCAAGGGTAACCGAGCCCTGTGCAGCAATCGTGTCGCGCAGCTGTGCCGATACCGCGTAAATCAAGCTGCCCTCGAACCCTGTGCCGGATAACGTCAATTCACCTTTGCGCTGATGCAGCCTGCCCGCAGCGTCAGTGAAGCACAGTGCCACTGTTTTCAGCGGCTGGCCGGCGAAACGGCCACGCAGGTGTTCACTCCATCCACCAGCCACCTCAAAACCACTATTCGAAGGCAGCAGCGGCGCGATCGCAACACCACGCTGCGCCAGCAATGGTACCCATGCACCATCCGATCCCAGCCGTGACCAGCTGCCGCCACCCAGCGCCAGCACCACCGCATCGGCCCGCATGAACTGTTCGCCTTCAGGCGCGGAAAAATGCAACGCACCCGCATCATTCCAGCCCAGCCAGCGATGGCGCACATGAAAACGCACGCCCAACCCGCGCAGACGGTGCAGCCAGGCACGCAACAGCGGCGCGGCCTTCATCTCTTTTGGGAATACCCGCCCGGATGATCCGACAAAAGTCTCGATTCCCAGCCCGTTTATCCACTCGCAAAGCATGACGGGCGAAAAGGCTTCAAGAAGGGGGCGGATAGCTTCCGAGCGCGCGCCATAGCGTGAGACGAAAGTGTCGAACGGCTCGGAATGGGTGATGTTCATGCCGCCCACGCCAGCCAGCAAAAACTTGCGCCCGACCGAGGGCATGGTGTCATAGAGGTCGACCTCAATTCCTCCCTGCGAGAGGACTTCGGCCGCCATCAGGCCGGCGGGGCCGCCGCCGATTATGGCTACGGTTTTCATATGAGGGAGGATTCAAACAAGCCCGCTCTGTGGGTGTTTCGAATTGCCTCGGCCAGCGCGTCACGGGCAGCCCTTTTCGTCGGGTCGATCCCCGCTACGCGGGGCCCCTCGCCCAACGCCTCAAACAAGCCCGCTCTGTGAATTCTTCGCATAACCACGGTCTACTCGTCGCGGGCAGCCCTTTTCGTCGGGTCGATCCCCGCTATGCGGGGCCCCTCGCCCAACGCCTCAAAGGGCTTACTCCCATTCAATCGTCGCCGGCGGTTTGCCGCTGATGTCATAGACGACACGGTTGATGCCGCGCACTTCGTTGATGATGCGGTTGGAGACTTTGCCAAGTAGCGAGTATGGCAACTCGGCCCAGTGCGCGGTCATGAAATCGCTGGTCACGACGGCGCGCAGGGCAACGACGTAATCGTAGGTGCGGCCATCGCCCATCACGCCAACCGACTTGACCGGCAGGAACACGGTAAAAGCCTGGCTGGTTTTCTCATACCAGCCGGAGGTGCGTAGCTCTTCAATGAAGATGGCGTCGGCTAGACGCAGCAAATCCGCATACTCGCGTTTCACTTCGCCGAGGATGCGCACACCCAGACCGGGGCCGGGGAAGGGGTGACGGTAGACCATGTCATGCGGCAGGCCCAGCGCCACGCCCAGTTCACGCACTTCGTCCTTGAACAGTTCGCGCAAGGGTTCCAGCAGTTTCAGGTGCAGCGTGTCGGGCAGGCCGCCGACGTTGTGATGGCTTTTGATGGTGTGCGCCTTCTTGGTCTTGGCGCTCGCCGATTCGATGACGTCGGGATAAATCGTACCCTGTGCCAGCCACTTGGCTTTCGGCAGTTTCTCGGCTTCTTCCTGGAATACGTGGACGAATTCGCGGCCGATGATCTTGCGCTTCTGCTCCGGGTCAGTGACCCCGGCCAGTTCATTCATGAAGCGGTCGCGCGCATCGACATGGATGACCTTGACGCCCAGGTTGTCGGCAAAAGTCTGCATCACCTGCTCGGCCTCGTTCAGGCGTAGCAGGCCATTGTCCACAAATACGCAGGTCAGTTGCGTGCCAATGGCGCGATGCAGCAACGCGGCGACCACCGAGGAATCGACCCCGCCGGACAAGCCCAGAATCACCTCATCACTGCCGACTTCCGAGCGCACGCGGCCGATGGCTTCGTCGACGTAATCGGGCATGTTCCAGTCGCCCGCGCAGTCACACAGGTCGCGCACGAAGCGGTTGAGGATGGTCTTGCCC
>JAIOJU010000269.1 GCA_019911765.1 Thiobacillus sp. | reverse complement strand
CCAAGCAGGTCGCCGGACGCCTCGCCGGCGACCAGGCCGAGCTTGGGGGCTTCATGAATTCGCACGATGATCGCGCAGGATTTTGGTTGACAGGGACATTTTGAGAA
Source organism: Thiobacillus sp. (assembly GCA_019911765.1). Taxonomy (GTDB): domain Bacteria; phylum Pseudomonadota; class Gammaproteobacteria; order Burkholderiales; family Thiobacillaceae; genus Thiobacillus. Next base: position 11,631 of record JAIOJU010000269.1, on the reverse strand, counting down.
GGAGCGGCGTAGCCACAACTACGCCCGACTGAACAAAACTGTTCATGTCAGCCAAAAGACCAGCGAGGGCGTGACGCAATTCATGAAGCCCACAAGCCAGAATCACCGGATGATGCCGCGCTCGGCGCGCGCAAGAAAATCGAGCAGTTGTTGAACTTCGGCGTGTTTCACGGCATCGGCGGCGAGCTTGGCCTGCGCCTCGGCCAGGGTGTTGCCTTCCCGATACAGAATCTTGTAGCTGCGCTTCAGGGCGGCCAGTGCTTCGGGCGTGAACCCGCGACGCTTGAGCCCTTCGCTGTTGAGGCCGTGCGGCGCGGCGGGTTGACCCGACGCCAGGATGAAAGGCGGGATATCCTTGAACACCACGCTGGAAATGCCGGTCATCACATGCGCGCCCACCTTGCAAAACTGATGCACGCCAGTAAATCCGCCCAGAATGGCCCAGTCCCCCACTTCGGCGTGTCCGGCCAGCGAGGCATTGTTGGCAAAAATCGTATGGTCGCCCACCACGCAATCGTGCGCGATGTGGACATAGGCCATGATCCAGTTATGCGAGCCGACCGTGGTCACGCCGCGATCCTGCACCGTGCCGGTATTCAGGGTGCAAAACTCGCGGATGACATTGTGGTCACCGATCTCCAGCCGGGTCGGCTCGCCCGCATATTTCTTGTCCTGCGGCGCCTCGCCGAGCGAGACAAAATGGAAAATCCTGTTGTGCGCGCCTATCGTGGTGTGGCCCGTGATCACGGCATGTGCGCCGACCGTGGTGCCGGCACCGATCTCGACGTGTTCGCCTATGATCGTGTACGGCCCAATCTCGACATCATCAGCCAGCCGGGCGCCCGCGGCGACCAGCGCAGTGGGATGGATGACTGCCATGTCAGGGCTTGTCGCGCAGGGTCGCCATGAGCTCGGCTTCCGCTACCAGCGCGCCGTCCACTTCGGCACGGCCGGTGTACTTCCAGATGCCGCGCATTTCGCGCACGATGGCAACTTTCAGCACCAGCTGATCGCCTGGCTTGACCGGCTTCTTGAAGCGCGCACCATCAATACCGGCAAAGTAGACGACGCCGATCTGGTCTGGCGAATAATCCTTGGTCTTGAACGACAGGATCGCGGCAGCCTGCGCCATTGCTTCCAGAATCAGCACGCCCGGCATCACCGGCGCGCCCGGGAAATGTCCGGGGAAAAATGGCTCGTTGATGGTGACGTTCTTGATGGCCGTGATGGTCTTGCCGAGTTCGAGCTCGGTCACCCTGTCGATCAGCAGAAAGGGGTAACGATGTGGCAGGTATTCCATCACCTGCTCGATTTCCATGATCATGATTTGCTTTCGAGTTCGTTGAGTCGTTTTTCAAGCTGCTTGATGCGATTCACCAGCTTGTCGAGATTACGCATATGGACTGCATTTTTCTGCCAGGTTTCGTGTTCTGAAAACGGCATGGTGGCGGTATAAGAACCGGCTTTGGGCAGCGACTTGGTGATCAGCGTATTGGTTGAAATACGGGTTCCATCGGCAATTTCGATGTGGCCGATGATCATCGCCGCCCCGCCGATCATGCAGTTACGCCCGATTTTGGCGCTGCCGGCGATTCCGGTGCAACCGGCGATCACCGTATGCGCGCCGATATGTACATTGTGAGCGACCTGGATCAGGTTATCGAGCTTGACGCCCTCCTCGATCACCGTGTCCTCGAGCGCACCACGGTCGATGGTGGTACAGGCACCCACTTCCACATCGTCGCCGATCAGCACACGGCCAATCTGCGGAATTTTTTCCCAGCGGCCTTCATTCGGTGCAAAGCCAAACCCGTCCGATCCCACCACACATCCCGAATGCAGGATGGCACGGTCGCCCACTTCACATCGATGGGATAGCGTGACATTGGCATGCAGCACGCAGTCCTCGCCCACACGTGCACCATCGCCAACCACACAGTTCGCCTCGATCACCGATCGCGCACCGATGTGTGCATTGCTGCCAATCACCGCCCCCGCAGCGATGCAGGCATCTGCCGCAACCACGGCATCCGGTGCAACGACGGCTGAGGCATGAATTCCCGTATGCGGCCGGAGGGGTGGATTCAGCAGCGCCGAAACGCGCGCAAAATACAGATAGGGATTGGCTGTGAGGATGCGGGGCAGATCGGTGGCATCACGTGCGTCAACAGGCAAAATGACTGCGCCTGCGCGAGTGTCTGCCAGCTGGGTCAGGTACTTTCCTTGCGAGACAAAGCCGATCTCTTCAGATGTGGCACGATCCAGCGGCGCAACCTGAGATACCGTCCGCGTCCCGTCACCCACAAGTTCTCCGCCAAAACGGGCGACCAGTTCTGCAAGCGTGACGGCCATCGGAAGCGTGTTTTCCCGCGTTTGAGTTATTTTCCGCCCAGGGCTTTCATCACCCGGTCGGTGATATCACTCTTGGGGTCAACAAAAACTGCCTGTTCGATGATCAGGTCGTACTTCTCGGTACGTGCAATGTCCTGAATGGATTTGCGTGCGCGCTCCTGGATCTGCCCCAGTTCTTCATTGCGGCGCAGGTTCAGGTCCTCGCGAAACTCACGTCCCTGGCGTTGCAGGTCGCGATTGAGATTACCCAGATCGCGCTCCTTGTTCTTGCGTTCGCTGTCCGACATGGTCACGCCATCCTTGTCGAGTTGCGCTTGCAGATCACGTGCCTGCTTCGCGAGTTTCTGCAGTTCCTGATCGCGTGAAGCAAATTCGCGTTCCAGTTTTTTCTGCGCAGCGATAGAAAGTGGCGCTTCGCGCAGCAAACGTTCCGTATTCACAAAACCAATCTTGGTGTCGGCCATGGCAGGTGCCGCCACGGCAGCAGACGCCAGAACCAGGGAAATAGCCAGTTGCTTAAACTTCGTCATCACAATACTCCATTAACAGCCATCCTCAGAACACATTGCCCAAGGTGAATTGGAACACCTCAGTCTTGTCGCCATCCTTGCTCACCAAAGGCTGCGCCAGACTGAATTTGAGCGGGCCCATCGGCGAAACCCACAATACGGCCACTCCAGCGGAATAGCGCAGATCGCCAAAGTCAAACGTCTTATACAAGCCATTTTCATCATTCGGGCCAAAAGTGGCACCCGCATCAACAAAAGCGGACATGCGCAACGACTGGTCATCCTTGAGTCCCGGCAAGGGGAAGAAGAGTTCCGCATTGCCGACTATCCGCGTGTCGCCACCCAGCGCATCGCCATTGGCATCCTTCGGCCCCAACGTGCCATTGGCGAAGCCGCGCACCGAACTGTTGCCCCCGGCATAAAAATTCTTGAAGAAAGGCAGGTCACCCTCGCCCGACTTGCTCGACAGACTATCGCCTATCCCGGCCTCACCATTCAGCATCAGGGTAAAGTTTTTGCCCAGGGGGAAATATTGCTGATGCTGGTATGACAGCTTGTAATACTGCAGCGATCCGACTGGCGTACCTATTTCGGCGGCTACGCGCTGCATCATGCCCTTGCTCGGGAACAAGTAGCTGTTGCGGGTATCGCGCGCCCAGGAAGTATCCAGGCGCAACGTGGTGTCGTCGCGCGTGGATTTTCCCAGCCCCACGAACCGTTGATACTGTGTCGGGGTACCTACGATCGTAGGATCGATGTTGAGCGAGTTCTGTTCGTAGGTCAGGCCGAAGGAGATGAAATCGCGCTCGTTGACCGGCAAGCCGAAACGCGCACCTACACCATAGGTGGAGGTCTTGTATTCACTGACGTCATCCAGTGAACTCGAATCCACATCGCGCCGGTACAAGTCATACCCCAGGCTGATGCCGTCGATGGTGTAGTACGGGTTGGTGAACGACAGCGAATACACCGTATTCACGCTGCCGGAGTTGACCTGCACCGCCACGCGGTTACCGGTGCCAAACACGTTGCTCTGCGACACGGAGCCCGACAGCACCAGGCCTTCGGACGACGAGAAGCCTGCGCCCAGCATCACGTTGCCGGTTGATTTTTCCGCCACGCTGACGTTGACGTCGACCTGGTCGGTGGTGCCCGACACGCCCGGCGTTTCGATGTTGACTTCATTAAAGTAGCCGAGCCGGTTCAGACGATCACGCGAGCGGTTGATCTTTTCGGCATCGTAATACGCGCCTTCCATTTGCCGCACTTCACGGCGCACCACTTCATCGCGGGTTTTGGTATTGCCGGCCACATTCACCCGGTTCACATACACGCGGCGGCCAGGGTCAACGAACAGGGTGAACGCCACAGCGCCCTTTTCCCGGTCCAGTTCGGGCACCGCATTGACGTTGGCGAACGCGTAACCGTCGTTGCCCAGGCGATCGCTGATTTTCTTGGTGGTTTCGGTCAGCATGTCACGAGCGAAAACTTCGCCCGGCTCGATCGTGATGAGCTTCCGCAATTCAGCTTCCGGCACCAGCATCTGTCCAGCCAGCTTGATGTCGGACACTTTGTACTGCGGTCCTTCCGTCACGTTGATGGTGATATAGATGCCCTGCTTGTCGGGTGAAATCGACACCTGAGTGGAGTCAACGTTGAATTCAATATAACCACGGTTGAGATAAAACGAGCGCAATGCCTCGATGTCCCCCCCCAGGCGAGATTTGGAATACTGGTCGTTCTTGGTATACCAGGTCAGCCAGCCGGGCGTGGTCGAAGTCAGCTGGCCCAGCAGTTCCTTTTCCTTGAAGGCCTGGTTGCCGACGATACTGATCTGCTGGATCCTGGCACTGTCGCCCTCAACCACATCGAACTGCACCGCGACGCGATTGCGCTCCAGCGGCGTCAGCGTGGACTTGATCTCGACCGCATACTTGCCCCGGTTGAAATATTGGCGCTGCAGTTCCTGTTCCGCCTTGTCCAGCAGCGAGCGATCCAGTACACGGCCTTCAGCCAGACCGGTCTGCTTCAGCCCTGCCTTCAAATCTTCCTCGGAGAACTCCTTGATGCCGGACAGGGTGATCTTGGAAATCGAAGGACGCTCTTCGACGGTCACAATCACCACGCCATCGCGTGCTTCGAGGCGGACATCCTTGAAAAACCCGGTGGCGTACAGCGCCTTGATCGCCGCCGCCGTCTTTTCGTCGGTCATCGTTTCCCCGACCTTGACCGGCAGATAACTGAACACGGTTCCGGCTTCGGTGCGCTGTATGCCTTCGACCCGAATGTCCTTTACGACGAAGGGTTCTTCTGCCAGTGCGGGTTGCACGGACAGCACAGCGGCCAGCGCAAGCGTCAAACGATTCAGTGTCATGGTCATTTTCATCCGCCTATCAGGCGTTGCAAATCATTGAACAGGGCAAACGACATCAACAGCAGCAATAGTGTCATGCCAATCCGGGCGCCGATTTCCATGGTGCGCTCGGACACGGGCCGACCGGTAAAAACTTCGGCAACATAATACATGAGGTGCCCCCCATCCAGTAAAGGAACGGGCAGCAGGTTCAGCACGCCCAGACTCACACTCACCAGCGCCAGAAAGCCAACGAAACTGATCCACCCGAGTGAGGCACTCTGGCCCGCGTAATCGGCTATCGTCAGCGGGCCCGACAGGTTCTTCCACGACACCTGCCCGGTCACCATGCGCCCCATCATCTCCAGCGTGAACAGGCTCATGTCCCAGGTCTTGACCGTGCCTTGCCAGAGCGCCTCGATCGGGCCGTAGCGCACTTCAGTCATCAACCCTGCCAGAACCGATTCATCGACCTGCGGGGCGGCACCAATCTTGCCGACCCGTTGACCGGCTTCATCGACGGCATCGGGTAGCACGGTCAGCGTCTTGAACTGGCCCTGCCGTTCGGCTTCAATGCGCAACGGCTTGGCCGGATGCTGGCGAACCAGCTGCACCCAGTCCTGCCAGTTTGCAAGCTTTTGATCGTTGACCTTGATCAACCGGTCGCCCACCTGCAAACCAGCACGGGCGGCCGCGCCATCGGGCAGCAGCTTGCCGATGACGGGGGCGATCTCCGGGTCAAAACGCACAATCCCCAGCGGTTGCAAAGTATCCCGCTCCAGATTTTCGGTTTCGAGCGGCGGCGCCTCGAACTGCACGTTGCGGCCATCCGCCAGTTCAAGCTTGATGGTCTCGCCTGCCACCCCGGCACGCAGCAGGCTCAGCCGTAAATCCTGGAAAGAAGGCGTGTCATTGCCATTCACACGACGAATCTCGTCACCCGCCACCAGACCGGCCCGTGCCGCCACCGACCCGGCAGGCGGTTCGCCGATCATCGGCTTCAATGCGGGCAGGCCGTGCATGAACAGCGCCCAATAAAACACGATGGCCAGCAGAAAATTGGCAGCGGGCCCGGCAGCGACGATACCGATGCGACGCCAGACCGTGGCCCGGTTAAAGCTGCGATGTGCTTCGGCGGCAGGCACTTCACCCTCACGCTCGTCCAGCATCTTGACGAAGCCGCCGAACGGCAATGCGGCCAGCACCCACTCGGTCTGGTCGCGGCCCATCCGGCGAATCAACAAGGGCCTGCCGAATCCGACCGAGAAACGCAGGATCTTGACGCCCGCCCAGCGTGCGGCAAGGTAATGCCCGAATTCGTGCACCACCACCAGCACACCGATGGCGACCAGGAACCACAGGACGGTATGCAGCACACTCATGCGCGCGTACGCTCCAGATATGACCCGGCCACGCTGCGTGCCTGCCGGTCGGCTTCAAGCAGGCTTTCCAGCGTCTGCTGCGCGCCGCTGGCAAGATTGTCCAGCGTGTGGGCGATGCTGGCAGCAATGGCGTTAAATGGAACTGCACCATCCAGAAAGCGGGCCACCGCGACTTCGTTGGCCGCGTTCAATATGGCGGCGGCATTGCCGCCTGTATGCAGTGCATCGAAGGCCAGTTGCAGGCAGGGAAAGCGTGCGGTGTCCGGCGCCTCGAAGGTGAGTTGACGCCCCATCAACTCCAGCGCGGAGACACCGGCGTCGATGCGCTCGGGAAAGCCCAGCGCGTAGGCAATCGGCGTACGCATGTCGGGCGTGCCCATCTGCGCGATCACCGAGCCATCGGCATACTCGACCATCGAATGCACGATGCTTTGCGGGTGGACCACCACCTTGATCTGTTCGGGGCGGGCATTGAACAGCCAGCGCGCCTCGATGACTTCAAGCCCCTTGTTCATCAGGCTCGCCGAGTCGACCGAAATCTTCTTGCCCATCACCCAGTTGGGGTGCGCCACGGCCTGCGCGGGGGTGGCGGCGGCAATCGCTTCGGCCGACAGGGTGCGGAACGGTCCGCCGGACGCAGTCAGCCACAGGGCATTCACGCCGGCGCGCTGGAAATCACCGTTGAAGTCACGCGGCAGCGACTGGAATATCGCGTTGTGCTCGGAATCAATCGGCAGCAGTTCGGCGCCGCTGGCGGCAATCGCATCCATGAACAGCTGGCCGGACACCACCAGCGTTTCCTTGTTCGCCAGCAGAATGCGTTTGCCGGTTCTGGCCGCCGCCAGGGTAGCCGGCAATCCGGCCGCACCGACTATGGCGGCCATCACCGTATCGACTTCCGGCGCGGTTGCCACCTCGGTCAGGGCCTCCGCGCCTTCAAGCACGGTCACCGGCAATTTCGCATCGGCAATCCGGGCACGCAAGGCCGCAGCCGCAGCCGGCTCGCTCATCACCGCCACACGCGGCCGGTGGGTACGGCACTGCTCGAACATGCGCTCGACCTGCGTCGCGCCGGTCAGGGCGAAAATCTCGAAGCGTCCGGGATGACGCGCCACCACATCCAGCGTGTTGACTCCGATGGTGCCGGTGGCGCCCAGAACGGTTAGCACGCGTGGCGTCATTGAGTGTGCTCCAGCCACATCAACATGCCCGTGGCAATCGGCAAGGTCGATGTCAATGCATCAATACGATCAAGCACGCCACCATGACCGGGCAGGACATGACCGCTGTCCTTCATGCCGGAAACACGCTTGATCCAGGATTCAAACAGATCGCCCAGCACCGACAGATACAGCAATCCGGACAACATGAGCCCCAACGACAGCAGCGGCATGCCAGCCAGCATGCTCAAGGCGCCCGCATACAATGCCAGTGCACAAAATGCACCCGCCACGCCTTCCCAGGTCTTGCCGGGGCTGATGCTGGGGGCAAGCTTGTTGCGACCAAAACGGCGGCCGGAAAAATAGGCTGCCGTGTCGGCAATCCAGACAACCGCCATGACGCCCAGCAGAAAGCCGGGGCCACGCGCATGCAGATAGAGCAGCGCAGCCCAGGTCGGCAACAACAGCACAACGCCGACCCCGCTTCGTATCCATGCCGATGATGCCTGCCAGCGTCCCAGCAGCCACAGTGGTGCGACGAGCAACCAGAATGTGATGGCCAATGCGATCAGGCCCATCTGAAAAGCCGGCCAGTCCGCCCCCGCAAGATACGGCAGGATCAATGCACAGCCGGTCAGCAGCACTGCGTAGATGTTTGCAGACATCTGTGGAAACCGGCTCAGACGCGCCCACTCGTAGGCAGCCAACCCGACCACGACAGCCATCAGGATCGCCCACAACCACGCAGGTGCCCAGAGCACGGCCGGGACAAACACTGCCATCAGCACAATCGCAGTCATGACCCGACTGAGGAGAGGCGTCATAGGCGCAGCATCCGGAAAGCATTCATGATGCCGTACGCACCTGTTCACTGGTGCGTCCGAAGCGACGCTCACGCGTACGATAGGATGCGATTGCCGCGTCCAGTGCGGCCGCGTCAAAATCGGGCCACAAGGTATCGGTGAAATGCAGTTCGGTGTAGGCCAGCTGCCACAACAGGAAGTTGCTGATGCGCTGTTCGCCCCCTGTGCGGATAAAAAGGTCCGGCTCGGGCATCTCGGCCATGCTGAGATGCTGCGTCAGTGCGGCTTCGTTCACTTCATCCGCAGCCGCGCCGCTCGCCATCAGTTTCTTCACGGCCTGCACGATATCCCAGCGCCCACCATAATTGGCGGCCACGGTAAAGGTCAGGCGGGTATTGTTGCGGGTCAGCGCCTCGGCATTGCGGATCAAAACCTGGATGCGTTCCGAGAAACCGGAGAGATCACCGATGACACGAAACCGGATTTCGTTTTCGTGCAGGCGCGCCACTTCATTTTCCAGCGCGCGCATGAACAACTCCATCAGCAGGGTGACCTCTTCCTGAGGACGCCGCCAGTTTTCAGAGCTGAAGGCAAACACAGTGAGGTGCGACACGCCGCGCTCGGCACAGGAGCGAATTACGCCACGCAATGCCTCGACACCCTTGCGGTGCCCGGCCACGCGCGGCATCAGCCGACGCTTCGCCCAGCGGCCATTGCCATCCATGATGACGGCAATGTGCCGTGGCACATCGGAATTGGCTGGAATTTCTTGCTTCGTGCGGGTAGACACGCCGAACAGGCTCATTGAACTGCTCAGACTGCGAGCAGGTCTTTCTCTTTTTCGGCCAGCATCTTGTCGATTTCGCCGATGAATTTGTCGGTCAGCTTCTGCACTTCATCCTGAGTGCGCCGCTCTTCATCTTCGGTCGCTGTTTTGTCCTTGACCATGTCTTTCAGGCTGCCATTGGCATCCCGGCGGATATTGCGTATCGCAACGCGCGCCCCTTCTGCCTCGTTGCGCACGACCTTGATCAGGTCACGGCGACGCTCCTCGGTCAGCGAAGGCATCGGCACCCGGATGATGTCGCCGTAAGTGGAGGGGTTCAGCCCCAGGTCGCCATCGCGAATCGCTTTCTCGATTTTGGCCACCATGTTCTTTTCCCATGGCTGCACGCCCAGGGTGTGGCTGTCGACCAGCGATACGTTCGCCACCTGCGGCACGGCCGTCGGACTGCCGTAATAGTCGACCATCACATGGTCGAGAATGCCGGTATGGGCACGTCCGGTGCGCACCTTGGCCAGGTCGTTTTTCAACGACTCCAGTGACTTGCCCATTTTCTGTTCGGCGGATTGCTTGATTTCAGCGATGCTGGTTTCAGCCATTTCAGCTCCTCAACTTAAGGTCACGCGCGTGCCTTCGTTTTCACCCATGACCACGCGTTTCAGCGCGCCCGGCTTGAAAACATTGAACACGACCAGGGTCAGTTTCTGTTCACGGCACAAGGCAAATGCAGCGGTATCGAGCACACCCAGATTATTGGCGATAGCCTCGTCGAAACTCAAGGTCTCATACCGCGTGGCGGTTGTGTCTTTCTTGGGATCGGCCGTATAGACGCCATCAACCTTGGTCGCCTTCAGCAGCAGATCAGCCCCAACCTCGGCTGCGCGCAATGCGGCTGCCGTGTCGGTGGTGAAAAACGGGTTGCCCGTTCCGCCGCCAAAAATCACCACCCGCCCGGCTTCCAGATGATGCACGGCCGAGTCACGCTCGAAATCCTCGCCGACATGCGCAATATGAACGGCGGTCTGCACCCGTGCATCCACACCCGCCTGCAGCAGCGCATCCTTCAATGCCAGCGCATTCATCACCGTGGCCAGCATGCCCATCGAATCCGCTGTGGCGCGGTTCATGCCGGACAGTGCGCCGGTGGCGCCGCGAAAGAGATTGCCGCCCCCCACCACGATGCCGACCTGCACGCCCGCTGTCACCACATCACGAATCTGCGCGACGAAGCCGGCCATGGTTTCAGCGTGATAGCCAAAGCTGTCCGGCCCCATCAGAGCCTCGCCGGAGAGCTTCAGCAGAATGCGACGGACTGGCGCCATACTCAATCAGACCTTGGAGGCAGCGGCCACTTCGGCAGCGAAGTCGTTGACCTTCTTTTCGATGCCCTCGCCCACCACGTACATCACGAAGCCATGGCACTGCGAGTTTTTCGATTTGAGCACCTGCTCGACAGTCTGCTTGTCGTCTTTCACAAACGGCTGCGACAGCAGGGTGACTTCCTTGAGGAATTTCTGCACGGTGCCTTCGGCGATCTTGTCCAGCATGGCTTCCGGCTTGCCGGCTTCCTTGGCTTTTTCGATCGCGACACGGCGCTCGGTGTCGAGCAGGTCCTGTGACACACCCGAGGCATCCAGCGACTTCGGCTTGGAGGCCGCAATGTGCATGGCGATATCGCGCGCAATGGCTTCATCGCCCGTTACATCGACCAGCACGCCGATCTTGCCGCTGTGGATGTAGCTGGCGAATTTGCCCTGACCGTCCAGGCGCACGAAACGACGGACCGACATGTTTTCGCCAATCTTACCCACCAGCTCGGTACGGTAGGCTTCCACCGTCGTGCCGTTGTACGGCATCGCGGACAAAGCGCCGACATCAGCCGGGTTCTGCTCCAGCACCATGGTGGCCAGCGCATTGGACAGTGCCATGAAATCATCATTCTTCGCCACGAAGTCGGTTTCGCAATTGACTTCCACCATGGCGGCCGATTTGCCGTCGGCACTGATCGCAATCGTCACCACGCCTTCAGCTGCAATGCGGCCGGCATTCTTGGCAGCCTTGTTGCCAAAGCGAACGCGCAGGATTTCTTCTGCTTTCTGCATGTCGCCATCTGCCTCCGACAATGCTTTCTTGCAGTCCATCATCGGTGCGTCGGTTTTTTCGCGCAGTTCCTTGACCATGCTTGCGGTGATTGCTGCCATTTCCTACTCCCTATCCAGTTTCATACAGAAAGAGGGGCAGACGCCCCTCCTCGAAATGCGATCACCAGGAGAGCCCCGGTGATATGC
>JAIOJU010000268.1 GCA_019911765.1 Thiobacillus sp. | reverse complement strand
CGCATCAACCCCCCCAGCCAAGGGAAGCGCTACCAATGATTCAAACAATCGCCTTTATTACGGGGGGGGTCGGCCTGCTGATGATCCTGCTCCTGGCTGGACGCCTGAAAGCGGCGTTCGATCAAGATCGGCTCGCCAAGCACCGAAGCACCCAAGCCGGTGTTGCTGACCTGCTGAACTACGCGGCGATGGTCGATGACGGTGTGATCGTCGGCAAGAACGGCGCATTCACGGCCGCCTACATCTACGCGGGTGACGACAACGCCAGCAGCACCGACGAGGAACGAAACAACGTCAGTCTGCGCATCAACCAAGCCCTGGCCTCCTTGGGCAATGGCTGGTTGGTGCATGTGGACGCGGTACGCCGCCCGGCCGTCAACTATCCGGGCAAGGGCCTCTCCGCATTCCCTGATCCGGTCAGCCAGGCCGTTGACGAGGAACGGCGGCGTTATTTCCAGTCCCTGGGCACCATGTACGAAGGCTATTTCGTCGTGGCGTTCACCTGGTTTCCGCCGTCCCTCGCACAGCGCAAGTTCATTGAACTGATGTTCGATGACGACTCGGCCGCGCCGTCCAACAAGGCCCGCACCAATGGGCTCATTGACCAGTTCAAGCGTGAGCTTGCCTCGCTGGAAAACCGCCTCTCTGCTGGCCTGAAGATGACCCGGCTCAAGGGTGAGAAGACCGTAAACGAGGACGGCTCTTTCAGCACGCATGACGGCTTGCTGTCGTGGCTCCAGTTCTGCATAACGGGCCGCCATCAAACGATGCTGCTGCCCAGCAATCCGGTGTACTTGGATGCAGTGCTAGGCGGTCAAGAGTTGTGGACTGGCTCGGTGCCGCGCATGGGTCGCCAGTTCATCCAGTGCGTGAGCATCGAAGGCTTTCCCCTGGACTCCTACCCCGGCATCCTGACGGCCTTGGCTGAGCTGCCCAGCGAATACCGCTGGTCGAGCCGGTTCCTGTTCATGGATCGCCATGAGGCGGTCGCCCACCTGGAGAAGTACCGCAAGAAGTGGAAGCAGAAGATTCGCGGCTTCTTCGATCAAATCTTCCAAACCAACTCGGGCAAGGTTGACCAGAACGCCATTGACATGGTGGCCGATGCCGATGGTGCGGTGGCTGACCTCAATTCCGGCCTGGTTGCCTCCGGCTACTACACGTCCGTGGTCGTCCTTATGGACGAAGACCGCCAGCAGCTCGAAGCCTCGGCGCGAGCTGTCGAAAAGGCCGTGATGCGGCTCGGCTTTGCCGCACGTATCGAGACGGTGAACACGGTGGACGCCTTCTTGGGCACTCTGCCAGGCCATGGCGTTGAGAACGTGCGCCGCCCGTTCATCAATACCCTCAACTTGGCCCACTTGCTGCCCACCTCCACGATCTGGACAGGGAAGGGAACCGCACCGTGCCCGCTGTACCCGCCGCTGGCTCCTGCACTCCTTCATGGCGTCACCCACGGCCAAACGCCGTTCCGCTTGAACCTGCATGTGCGCGACTTGGGGCATGCGCTGATGTTCGGCCCCACGCGGGCGGGCAAGTCCACCCACCTGGGCCTGATCGCCTTGCAGGCCCTGCGCTATCAAGGCATGAGCGTCTACAGCTTTGACAAGGGTATGTCCATGTACCCGACAACCAAAGCGGTGAAGGGCCTGCACTTCTCTGTCGCCTCGGATGATGGGAAGTTGGCTTTCTGCCCGCTCCAATACCTGGCCAACACCGGGGATCGTGCTTGGGCGATGGAGTGGATCGACACGATCTTGGCGCTGAACGGCGTCAACACCACGCCCGCCCAGCGGGGTGCGATTGGTGAAGCCATCATGTCGATGCACCGCAGTGGCGCTCGCACGCTGTCTGAGTTCACGATGACCGTGCAGGACGAAAGCATCCGCGAAGCGCTCAAGCAATACACAGTGGACGGCATGATGGGCCACCTCTTGGATGCCCAAGAGGATGGCTTGGCCTTCTCGAACTTCACCACGTTCGAGATTGAGGAACTGATGAACCTCGGCGAGAAGTACGCCCTCCCGGTTCTTCTGTACCTGTTCCGCCGCATTGAGCAAAGCCTGCGCGGCCAGCCCGCCATCATCCTGCTCGATGAAGCCTGGATCATGCTGGGCCATCCGGTTTTCCGGGGCAAGATCAAAGAGTGGCTGAAGGCGTTCGCCAAGAAGAATTGCGCCGTGCTGCTGGCAACGCAAAGCCTCTCGGACGCGGCCAATTCGGGCATCTTGGATGTGCTCGTGGAATCCACCGCCACCAAGATTTTCTTGCCCAACGCTACGGCTCGGGATGAGGAAACCTCGGCGCTCTATCGCCGCATGGGCCTCAACGCTCGCCAGATTGAAATCCTGGCCACGGCCATCCCCAAGCGGCAGTACTACGCCCTCTGTGAAGACGGCCGCCGCCTCTATGAGTTGGCCCTTGGCCCGCTTGCGCTGGCCTTTGTCGGTGCCACCGACAAGGAAAGCATTGCCCAAATCAAGCAGCTCGAAGCCAAACACGGCGATGCCTGGGTGCATCACTGGCTGGCTGCGCGAAATCTCAACCTCAACGACTACCTGGAGTGAACATGAACCTGTTCAAGAAGAAACCCCAGGGCGATGCGCCGCGTGACCAGCGGCGCAGTGAAAAGCCCATTGCAGACGGTCGGCGAGCTGGTGAGGGCAGCAACCCCTACTTGAGTGCTCGGCGCACCTGGAATGACCATGTGGGCCGCATCGTGGCTCTCAACAAGATGCTTCTCTTGTGGGGCCTGGCCGCTCTGATGATCGTCCTGGTGGCCGTTGGCGGGGTGATCCACATCGGCAGTCAAAGCAAGTTCGTTCCCTTCCTCTATGAGGTGGACAAGCTCGGGCAAACACGCGGCGTTGGCCCGATTTCCACCACCAGCAAGACCGATCCCCGCGTGGTGTCCTCCATGCTGTCGGACTGGCTGAATGACGCCAGGATGGTGACGGTGGACGTGGCCTTGCAGCGCCGCGCCGTGCTGCGGGTGTACGCGAAGCTGTCACCCAAAGACCCGGCCACCATCAAGATGAATGAGTGGCTGAACGGCAACCCCGAGAAGAACCCATTCAAGCGTGCTGAGACTGAGCTGGCCTCGGTCGAAATCAAGTCGATCTTGCAGCAGACGCCCGAAACCTGGCAGGTCGATTGGGTGGAAACCACGCGGGATCGCACCGGGGCGCTGAAGACTGAGCCCGCCACCTGGCGGGCCTTGGTGACGGTCTATCAGGCCGAAACCAACGAGGGCACGACTGATGAGCAACTGCGTGCCAACCCTGCAAATCTTTTCGTCCGCGACTTCTCTTGGTCGCGCGTGCAATAACCGTTACGAGTGAGGTATCTACACATGAAAACCCGTTTCTCCCTTGCTGCTGTCGCGGTTGTCGGCGCGGCCTTCCTGAGCATGTCCCTGCCGGTGGCTGCGGCCCCTGGCGATGATGCTGCGGACAAGTATTTCTCCAAGCAAAACCCCAAGCTGACCCCGCAGGAGCTGCGCGCTCTGGAGCTGGCCAAGCGTTGGTCGGCGGCCGGTGGCACCGTCACCGCGCCGGGCGGCCTGGTCAACGCGCCGCAAGGCGTGAACCTGCCGGTGGCCGGTGCTGGTGGTGTGGTGCGCTTCCCGTTTGGAACGGTGCAGCCGTCCATCGTCTGCGCCGTTCTGCAAGTGTGTGACGTGGCCTTGCAACCTGGCGAGCAAGTCAACGGCATCCAGCTCGGCGATGCGGCCCGCTGGTCGGTCGAGCCCGCCATTTCTGGCGCTGGCCCCACCGAAACCCTGCACCTCATCATCAAGCCGCTGGACGTGGGCTTGGAAACCAGCCTGGCCGTGCATACGAACCGCCGTTCGTATCACATGCGTCTGCGCTCGCACCGCACGGAATACATGCCGCTGGTGGCCTTCACTTACCCCGAGGATCAGCAAGCCAAGTGGGACATGGCCAAGCTGCGTGAACAGAAGGTAGAACAGGCCCGCCAGGACAACACCATTCCCCAAACCGGCGAGTACCTGGGCAACCTGAATTTTGAATACTCGGTCGATGGTTCGGTGGCCTGGAAGCCCACCCGTGTTTACAACGATGGCAAGAAAACCATCATCGAGATGCCCAACGCCATGAGCCAAACCGAAGCGCCCACGCTGCTGGTGGTGCGCAAGGATGGTGGGCTGTTCTCGGACGCGGAAACCGTGATGGTGAATTACCGCGTTCAAAACAATCGCTACATCGTGGATTCGGTGTTTGACAAGGCCATCTTGGTGGCCGGTGTCGGATCGTCCCAGGATCGCGTGACCATCACCCGGAGCAAGTGACATGAAGCGCATTCTTCTTGCCGCTTGCGCGGCTGCATCCATCGTCCTGGTTGGCGGTTGCGCCACCCAAAGCCCCTATGGCTCGTTTTTGACGGCCGAAGCGCCCGCGCCGCTCGATGGCATCGCCACGGATGCGGTGCGCAAGCTGGCCGCTACCCGGAAGCCTGCCAAGACGCGCCTGGCGATCCAGCACCCGAGTGCTGACCCGTTCGGTGCCGCCTTCGTGGGTGCGTTGCGCACCCAGGGCTATTCCGTCCTGGAGTTCACCCCGCCTGGTAAGGCACAACCGGCCGCCCCTGCGGCCTCTGATGCCGCCCCCGCCACCGAGGTGGCTGGTGAGGCGGTTCCCGTGAGCTACGTCCTGGATCGTGCCGGTGACTTTTATCGGCTAAAGCTCCTGGCTGGCCGTGAAGTCCTGAGCCGGGCGTATGTCGTGAACGCTGGCCAGTTCGCCCCTGCTGGGGCCTGGTCGCTTCTGCGTCAGGAGTGATGAAGCATGGCAAACGATACCCCTGAAACTCAACCGAATGACGATCTGATGGCCCCTGATGCCTCGCCGGGAACGGCGAAGGCAAGCGGTGTCCGTCGCGTCAACAAGGTGCCGCTGATGATTGGCGGCGTGGTGGTTCTGGCCTTTGTGGGCGTGGTTTCCATCGTTGCGAACAACCAGAGTGCGCAACAGTCGAACCCACAAGGCGAGAAGAAGGAAGTGGCCCGCGCTGCGGCGTCACTTGCTGATGACATCATCGGCGACAACAAAGGCAGGGCAGGCACCATCGAGCCCGCCAAGCCGCCCATGCTGCCCGACAACGGGCCGCTGGGTGTCAACCCAGCGGGCGCGGCTTCTGCGCCCTCTGGGATGCCTCCAGTGATGGTTGCGCGTGCTGATGCACCGCCCATGCCTCCGGGTGGCGGCATGGGCTCTGGCCGCGCCCCCAACGCACCGGCCGCACCTGTGGCCGAGAACCCGGACGATCAGCGCATTCGCATGGCCAAGCTGGCCCTGTTCGATCAAGCGCTGAAGTCGAAAACCACGGTCAACACCACGCCGCCGCGCAGCTCGGGCAGCAACGCTTACGGGAGCCCTGCACCTGGTCAACCGGCTGTGGTGAACACCAGTGACGTGGCCCAGCGCCTGGCGCAAGTCCGGGCGCAAATCACTGCGGCCCAGGAGTCGAACCCCACGGCTGCCTATCAGCAACGTCTTGAGCAAATCAAGGCGATGCAGGCCAATGGCGTGATCGGCTCGGGTGCGATGGCTTCGGCTGGTGCGGGCGGCTCGGGTGGTGCTGGCTTGATGCCGATGAGCGCTCAGGCACAACCGGCCAACGGCGGCAAGAACGGTTTGGGCCAGTTCGCAAGCGCCAATGGCGGTGATCGCTGGAAGCTAGATTCACAAGTCGAACCCCCGCGCTCGCCCTTCGAGCTGCGTGCAGGCTTCGTGATCCCGGCAACGCTCATCAGCGGTATCAACTCGGAACTGCCTGGCCAAATCATGGGCCAGGTGTCGGCCAACGTGTACGACACGCCCACGGGCAAGCATCTGCTGATTCCGCAAGGCTCGCGCCTGGTGGGTGCCTATTCGTCGGATGTGGTCTATGGCCAGTCCCGCGTTCTGGTGGCCTGGCAGCGCATCGTGTTCCCCGATGGCAAGGCCCTTGATCTTGGCTCCATGCCTGGCGCTGACAGTGCCGGTTATGCGGGCTTCAACGATCAGGTGAATAACCACTACATGCGGATTTTTGGTTCTGCCTTGCTCATGTCGGGCGTGGTCGCTGGCGTGACCTACACGCAGCAGCAGAACCAGCAGCAAACCGTGAACGGCGCTCCGTCTGCGCAGCAGACCATGAGTGCCGCTCTCGGCCAGCAGCTCGGCCAGGTGGCCGCGCAAATGATTTCCAAGAACCTGAGCATTGCGCCCACCTTGGAAATTCGTCCTGGTTATCGCTTCAACGTGGTGGCGGTTAAAGACCTCACTTTCTCGAAGCCTTACGCCAGCTTTGATTACTGAACCCCCAACCCCTGGAGTTTTACGCCATGAAGAAACGCATTCCTTTCGCGGCTAAAGCCGCTGCCCTGGCCACCGCCGCGCTCTTGAGCATGGCCCCGGCTCACGCGGGCATCCCGGTGATCGACGGCACCAACCTTTCTCAGAACATCATGACCGCGCTGGAAAGCGTTGCTCAAACTCTCAAGCAGATTGAGCAATACAGCACCCAGCTCCAGCAGTATGAAAACCAGCTCCAGAACACCGTGGCCCCGGCCGCGTACATCTGGGATCAGGCGCAAAGCACCATCACCAACCTGCAACGCGCCACCGACACGCTGAACTACTACAAGACCCAGCTCGGCAGCTTGGACAACTACTTGGCCAAGTTCCAAGACGTGAGCTATTACCGGGCCAGCTCGTGCTTCCAGCGTGCGGGCTGCACGGCGGATCAGCGGGCCGCTCTCGATGCCAACTCGGTGACGACTTCGCAAGCGCTCAAGAAAGCGCATGACGCGATGTTTCAAGGCATCGACCAGCAGCAGTCGAACCTGAACAACGATGCGGCCCAGCTCCAGCGCCTGCAATCGCAGGCCCAGGGTGCAACCGGGCAGATGGCGGCCATCGGCTTTGCCAACCAACTGGCCAGCAATCAAGCCAATCAGCTCCTGCAAATTCGCTCCCTGCTGATCGCCCAGCAGAACGCGATGGCCACACGAGCCAATGCGGATGCCGACAAGGAAGCCCAACGTGCTGCGGCAGCGAAGACGCTGCGCAGCGGCACCTTGAGCCGTGGCACCGATACCGGCATTCGGGCTTACTGATGCGCCGCGCTCTCCTGCCGTTTCTGGTGGTCGTTCTGGTGGCCGCTTGCTCGAAGCAAGAACCACCAGCGCC
The DNA here is from genome assembly GCA_019911765.1 of Thiobacillus sp. GTDB lineage: Bacteria > Pseudomonadota > Gammaproteobacteria > Burkholderiales > Thiobacillaceae > Thiobacillus. The sequence continues at coordinate 1,446 of JAIOJU010000268.1, read as the reverse complement.
ACCGGCTGCGTTGCCTGAAGTGAACGATGCGAACTGCCATCCCGATGCTCTGAAGGCGATGCCGGATGACGCCAATCGCAAGAAGTTCGCGGGGCTGTGCTTGCGGCGCGGCAGTTTAAAAAAAGGCTCGGATCAAGGTCTGAAGCCGTGAACGTGACGAAGGGTAGGGCGCTCACCCGCCCTACCTGAACCACAAGGATTTGATGATGAAGCGACTTCTCCCCTTTCTCGGCTTGGCCCTGCTGTTCGTGTCGTTTGGTGCCCACGCCCAATTGAGCAATGACGGCCTGTTGACCGACATTGCCACGCGCTACCAGTCTGCCGCCTCCGCGTGGGCCACCTACATCATGGGTCGGGCCACCTGGCTTTACTGGACGTTGGTGACGATTTCCCTGGTTTGGACGGGCGGCATGATGTTGCTGCGCGGTGCTGGACTTCAGGAGTTTTTCTCGGAGTTCGTCCGCTTCATCATGACTACCGGATTTTTCTGGTGGCTGCTCATGATGGCCCCCACGTTCGTACCTGGCATTTATCAATCCATGTCGATGATCGGTGCGAGCGCTTCAGGGCTTGGGTCGGATTTGAGGCCGTCAGGCATCGTAGACATTGGCTTTGCCGTCCTCAACGCGACGTTGGATAACTCGTCGTTCATGGAACCGATTGACAGTCTCATCGGCTTTCTGATGGCGATGGTGATCCTGATCGTGTTGGCCCTTATCGCGGTCAACATGGTGGTGTTGCTGATTTCCGGCTGGGTCGTTGGTTACGCCGGGATCATCTACCTGGGGTTCGGCGGTTCGCGCTGGACTTCTGAGATGGCCATCAGCTTCTACAAGACGGTGTTGGCCATCGGCATCCAGCTCATGGCAATGATCCTACTGGTTGGCATCGGCAAGACCTTCATGGATGACTACTACGCTCGCATGGCAGCGGGCAGTGTCGAGCTGAAGGAAATGGCCGTTCTCATGGTGGCCTCGCTGGTGCTCTTGGTGTTGGTCAATAAGGTGCCCCAGCTCATCAGCTCGATCGCTAGCAGCAATGTGGGCATGTCGGGCCTGGGTAGCTACGGCTCCGGGACGGCGCTGGCTGCGGCCGGTGTGGCGGGCGCGGCCGTGGGCGTCGGCGCTTCGATGATTGCGGCGGGCGCTGCAAACATCGCTGGCGGTGCTTCAGCAATCAAAGCCGCATTCAGCCAAGGCGGTTCCAACGTTGCATCGGGCACTGACGTGATGGCCAAGATGGCGGGCGGTGCCGGTGGTGGCGCGGCTGGTGGTGGTTCGGATGCAGGCGGTGGTGGTGGTGGCGGTGGTGCAGGCACCGCCAGCAGCACGCCGTTTGCACAAGCGGCCGGGTTGGATTCACAAGGCGGTGGGGCCTCGGTGACTTCGATTGCTGGCCGCTCCAGCTCTGGCGGCGACTCGGGCGGCGGTAGCGGCTCGGGCGGGG
>JAIOJU010000267.1 GCA_019911765.1 Thiobacillus sp. | reverse complement strand
GGAGAGGGTGAACCGCCCATGGCATAACACACTCGCCCCCGCGCGCATGCCCACCCGCACAGTTTCCGGAGACAACACATGAAACTCATCAGCTTCAAACACCTTGTCATTGGCGTCTGCATGTTTGCCGCAGCCGGATTGGCTCTGGCGCTCAAGCCCACTGAAAAGATCGCCGATGCGGGTCCACAGATCGACCTGGAAACGCTGATTCCCAGGCAATTCGGCGATTGGAAAATCGACACGACCATTGTCCCGCTGATCGCCGACCCCGAACTCCAGGCCAAGCTCGACAAGATTTACAACCAGACGCTTACCCGCACCTACATCAACTCGCGCAACGAACGCATCATGCTGTCCATCGCCTATGGAGGTGAACAGAGCGATTCGATGGCTGTGCACAAACCCGAGGTCTGCTACCCGGCACAAGGCTTCCAGATCATGAAGAGCTTGACCGGAACCTTCTCAACCGGGGAGGGTGACATTCCGGTCAAGCGCCTGGTTGCGACCCAGGGCCGCCGCATCGAACCGATCACCTACTGGACCACTGTCGGTGATACGGCTGTGATCAGCAGTAGCGTGAAATGGAAGCTCAATCAGATCAAATACGGCCTCACCGGAAAAATCCCGGATGGCCTGCTGTTCCGCATTTCCAGCATTCAGGCCGATGAAAATGCAGCCTACCAGGTGCAGGATGATTTCGCGCGCGCCTTGCTGGGAGTGCTGACGCCGGAGGGCAAGAAGCGAATCATTGGCGTGACAGGTCAGGGCGCATGAAACTGACCTTCATTGGAATCGGCGCCCAGAAATGCGCCTCTTCCTGGCTTTACGATATTCTGGCCGATCATCCCGAGGCTGCATTGAGCGAAAAGAAAGAGCTGGATTTCTTTTCCTATCGCTACGAGCAAGGCTATAGCTGGTATGAGCGGCAGTTTCCGGACAAGCCGGGCGCCAGGGCCGTGGGCGAGATTTCACCTTCCTATTTCAATGAAGCCTCCGTGCCGGAGCGGGCCAGACAGTATTCCCCCGACCTGCGTATCCTGCTGTCGTTGCGCGACCCGGTCGAACGGGCGCTGTCGCAGCACCGCCACCAGATCAGGATCGGCTCGATTACCGGGCCGGACTATCGTTTTGAAACAGCCCTGACCGACAACCCCAGCTACATCGACCAGGGACGCTATGCCACGCACCTGTCACGCTGGCTGGCAAGTTTCCCGGAAAAGCAGGTGCTGGTCGTCCTGATGGAAGATATCCGCAGGGATCCTGAAGCCACGGCACGCAAGGTGTACGCGTTTCTTGGCATCAACCCGGATCACCGCTCTGTTGCCCTGCACGAAAAAAGCAACCCGAGTTACGCCGTCCGATCCAGGCGGACGGATGCCACCATTCAATGGCTGCGCAAGTCCGTTCGCCAATTTGGGCTTGGCGGCATCTGGCAGGCACTGGGTGATAGTGGCCTGCGCAATATTTATCGCGGCATGAATCGCAAGCCCAGCGAGGCCGTTGTGCCGCCCGTGCCGGCAGAAACCCTCGACAAACTCAGAAACGTGTTTGTGGATGAAGTCCATACGCTGGAAAAACTGCTCGACCGCAATCTGGAAAGCTGGCGCCAACCATGAAGCAGGTTTTACTGTCCCCGATGCATGCTTACCGCCCCTTGCCGCAGTGGGGCGTCTGGCTATTGGCGGCCATGCTTGTATTGCTGGCCCCGGTTGCGGGCCTGCTCGCGGTCACCGGCAGTGTTTTTCTAGTGACCATCCCCGTGCTCCTGGTACTGAGTCTGGTGCTGGCATTCCACCCCTGGTTGTTTACCTGGCTGATCATTTTCAGTGGGCTGGTCGTGATGGGGATTCTGAAACTCTATGCGCCCCAATTCCAGGTCATTCGCTGGCTCATTCCGCTGATGACGCTGGCGGTTCCGATCGCCGTATTTCTCCTGCAGGCTTTCAACCCGAGCCCGGCAGAAAAGACAAAGCTGCCTGCGCTGTTCTGGTGGGGGATGGCCTTCGTTTGTGCGTCCCTGGCCTCAACGCTCGTCAACTGGAGTGGTCTCATGACCGCGATTTCCGGGACCAAGAATTATTTTCAAGTCTGGGGCCTCATCCTGGTGTTTGCGCTGATTCGCTATCGGGGAGATTTCAGCCGGGGGCTCACTATTTTGCTGGTGGGTGTTGGCCTGCTCCAGATACCGTTCGTGCTGCATCAACATTTCTTTATTGTTCCCATGCGGATGAGATTCGCGGGTGTAGGGGGGCTCAGCCCGGATGACGTGATCGCAGGAACGTTTGGCGCGGAGTGGTATGGGGGCGGCAACAATGCCCTCCTGGCCGCCTATCTGTTCATTGTCATCAGTTTGTTGTTTTCATTATGGCGTAACAAAGTCTTGCCCGCCTGGCTGGTGTTTCCCGCTGCGTTGTTGCTGGCCTTTCCGGTATTCCTCAACGAAGCGAAGGTCGCTCTCTTTTACGCCTGGGTAATGTTTGTCGTGCTGTATTGGGATGACATTGCCCGGCGACCGTTACGTTTTATCGTCGCCAATGCCTTTCTGGTTGTGTTCATGTCCGTGTTCATTTTGTTTTATGCCCAGATTGCGGCCGAAACCGGCAAGGCGCACACCGTAGGCCAATACCTGGATTTTCTAATAGAAATGAACCTGTACAGGGGGTATGGCACCTATGAGTTGAACCGCTGGACTGCGTTGGTTTTCTGGTTCCAGGAACACTTCCCGCATGATCTGTGGCACGCCTTGGTTGGGCACGGGCTGGGCGAAACCCAGGAAGGCTCCAATTTGGTGGATGTCAGCAATTCACTGGCGGGGCACCGTTACCACGGCATGGGCATCGGCCTTACCGGGTTGAGCGCATTGCTGTGGGATGTCGGCCTGGTCGGCACGATGCTGGTGGGGCTGATGTTCCTGAGCGCCTATCGGCTGGCCGGTCGCCTTGCCAAGGCATCGAACGGTAACTCGCTGGCCATGGCCCTGTTCATGGGCTTGCAGGCAGGCGTTGCGATTCTGGCTCTGAGCATCGCGCACAAAAGCTTCTTCGTGTTCGAGATGGCTTTCCAAATCCTGTTCGTGCTGATCGTCGGTTACCTGATCTACTCGGCCAGGCATCTGCTCCAACCTGACAGGCAAGCGCCACGCGCCGCAGGCGGATGACCCGGCACTACGACGCAAGCAAGGTGAGGCGCAGCCTCGCCCATTTCCTGACCGGCAAGGCGTTCACCGCCGTCTCCACCTTGCTGGTCCTACTCCTGCTGGCGCGCGCCTTGCCCAAGGCGGACTATGCCATTCTCATCGTCTTCGAGGCCTTGATCGCCCTGACCGGGATGGTTGCCTCGTTCGGTATCAACCAGACGCTGTTGCGTTATGTCCCGGAATTGCGGGCGACCAACAATGGCCTGGCGCTTTACCGTCTCATACGCAACGCGCTGTTCAGCCGGGCCTGGGTTTTTGGGCTGGCTGTTATCGGCCTTGCAGGTATGGGGGCCTGGCTGGCCGGTTGGCTTGGCTTCAGCGATCGAATCGATCTCTTCCCCTGGTTTTTGCTGGCCGGCTGGATGGGGCTGATGTGGTTCCTGCTGGCACAGGTGATGGAATCGCTGATGTGGCAGAAGACATCGCAATACACCATCGCCGTCACCGCGGCATTGCGTTTGCTGCTGCTAGGTGTGAGCTACGCGCGCGGCGAGGCCGACCTGGTGCGCGTGGTGATGATCGAAATCGTCTGCCACGGCATCACCCTTGCACTGCTCCTGCTGGGCATGTGGCACAACCAGCGTCAGGATCCTTTCCGCCATGCAGGCAGTCTCGCGTGGTTCAAGAAAAATAGAACACGGATTTCACGTTACGCCTTGAGTGGCTATGGTTTTTCGCTCAGCACGTTGCTCTATGGCAGCCAGCCTAACCGGGCTATTTCTGCGCGTTTCCTGCCACCGCCCGCCATGGGTGACTATGGCTTTGCGGATTCGCTGGCCAACCTTTTTCGCCGCTTTTTGCCCAGCGCCTTGCTGATCGGGTTTATCCGGCCGCTGTATTTCGCACGCTACGCCGAGACCGGACAACTCAATTATCTGGAACGCATGGCCAACCTGATCTTTCGCGTGAACCTGATTTTTCTGAGTGGCGTGGTCCTGGCCCTGTTGTTCTTCGGTGGGCCGGCGCTGGATGTACTGACCGCCGGAAAATATGGCGGCACGGTTTATCTCGTTGCGGCCATGCTTGGCGTACTGGCACTGGAAAGCCTCCAGATTCAGCATGTGTTGCTGTGCCAGACACTGGAACGCAACGGCCTGCTCATCTACAGCAACCTCATCCTGTCGGGCTCGCTGCTGGTGGCGCTCCCTTTGTTCCCGGCCATTGGCGCCTGGGCCATTGTGCTGGCCAATCTGGTGGGGAATCTTCTGGCCATTGCTTTCATCCGCATCAGGCTTGCGTCAACCGGCCAGGCGTTCGGTCTGGACTCGCTGCTTATTCTTCGCGCCTTGTTGAGTATCGGCCTGGCTGCGGGGTTGGGATACCAGATTCAGCATGCAAGCGGACTGATGGCCGGCGGCGTGGCCGCAATCGCTGTCTGGCTGCTGCTGATCGGCCTGTTGCGGCCGTTCTCTGTGGAAGAAATCAATCAGCTGCTTGGTTTGCTGCGCCGTCGACTGGTGCAGACGCCACAACTGGAAGGGGAAAAATCATGACCATCCTGCGCGGGTGCATCGGCTGGCTGGCTGCCTGCCTGCTGGCCGTCCCGGTTTACGCGGAGGGGATGCGGGCTTTGACTGCGGCGGACTTTCTGCGGCAGCCCTACCGCGGCTTTACCCTGGATAACGGTTCGAGCAAGACTGCCGCGGATTTCGACGATCTGGCTGCCATGGGGGCCAACCTGGTTCGCATCGGCATCACCCTTGAACGCTGCGCCAAGTGCCGCGACTACACAATCCCCCCCAAATTCCTGTTGGATGTCGATCAGGTGCTGGCACTTGCCGAGCCGAGAGGCATCCACCTCATCCTGACCCTGGTGCCCGAGCGGCCCGAGCACGCCGCGTACTGGGAAGACGCAACCCTGCAGGCCAGCATCGTCGATGTCTGGTCCCGTCTCGCCGAGCGTTACAAGGACAAGCCCGCCATGGGCGGCTTCGACCTGATTAACGAACCCAACCCGCCCGGCAGGGCAAAAGAGGCTCACCGTCGATACGCTGAATTCGCGGGCCGTCTGATCGAGGCGGTGCGCAGGATCGACCCGCAGCGCATGATCGTTTACGAGCCGGCGCCGCGCGGCAATACGTTCTATGCGTTCAAGGAACTGAAAACGCCGCTGCCTTACGACAACGTGCTGTATTCGCCTCATTTTTATCATCCGGTGGATATTACTCACCAGGGTGTCGGGAAACAGCCTCATGGGGAACCCTATCCCACGTCCGAATGGAACAAGGCGCTTCTGTCCGAAAGGCTGGAGCCTGTGCGCGAGTTTGCCCGAAAATACAAGCTGCCCATCTACATGGGCGAATTTGGCTGCGTGCGGGATGCGCCGGGCGATACCACGTATCGCTGGATCAAGGATGTGGCCGACCTGTTGGAGGCCGAGGGCTGGTCATGGACTTTCCACAGCTTTCGCGGTTGGCACGGATGGGATCCGGAACTCCCAGCGCGCGCGCCCAAACCTGTGAGTGCCGCAGCAGCGAAAAACGTGCGCAGCATGTACACGCCCGTCATGGCCCTGCTGCGGGGTTATCTGAACAAGAGCCGGCCACCCAGCCCATGAAGATTCTGCTCTCCGCCTATGCCTGTCATCCCGCCAGCGGTTCCGAAAGCCGGCTCGGCTGGCAGTGGGCCAATCGTCTGGCCGAACAGGGCCATGAGGTCTGGGTCGTCACGCGCGGCGTGTCCCGGCCGGACATCGAGCGTCATTTTGCTGCCGCAGGTCAGCCGGCCAATCTGCACTTCATCTATCACGAATGCGCGCCGCTGCTGCCCGTTCTCCGATTGCTCAGGGCGCGCTTCCGCTATTTCTATTATTACGTCTGGCAGTGGGGCGCCTACCAGGCAGCCGCGCGGGCACATGCCCGGCATGGCTTCGATCTGGCGCACCATGCTACTTGGGTGCAGTATCGCGCGCCCAGCTTCATGGGCCGCCTCGGCATCCCGTTCGTCTTCGGGCCGGTAGGCGGCGGCGAAGCCACGCCCTGGCGTTTGCGTTCGGCCATCGGCTTGCGCCAGTGGGGCGTCGACCTGTTGCGCGATGGCTGGAGCCTGCTCGCCCGTTTCGACCCGATGGTGCGCCGCACCTATCGCGAGGCCGCCCGCATCCCGGTCACCTCGGCTGAAACCCTCGGCCGGCTGCCGCACTGGGCGCGCCCCAAGGCGCCCCTGCAACTCGCCATCGCCTACGAGGCCCCCGCCGGGCTGCCGCAGCGCGCGACGCAAAATTCCGGCGGCATGAAATTCCTCTTTGTCGGGCGCTTTCTCGGATTGAAGGGGATGGCGCTCGGGCTGGCGGCCTTTGCCGCCGCGACGCGCCGCCATCCCGACGCCACGCTCACCCTGGTGGGCGAGGGGCCTGCGGGGCGAGCCTGGCGCAAGCTCGCCCGCACGCTCGGCATCGCCGACCGGGTGCGCTGGATCGACTGGCTGCCGCACACCGAAGTGGATGCGCTCTATGCCAGCCACGATGTGCTGCTGTTTCCCAGCCTGCATGACAGCGGCGGCCTGGTGCTGCTGGAAGCGATGTCGCGCGGCCTGCCAGTGGTCTGCCTCAATCTGGGCGGCCCTGGCGTGATCGTCGACGAAGCCAGCGGCATCAAGGTGGAGACAGCCAGGCGTTCGCGCCGCGAGGTCGAGGCAGCGCTGGCGGCGGGGCTGGAACGTCTGCTCGCTGAAGCAGACTTGCTGGCCGCGCTGCGCGTTGGGGCGCAAGAGCGCGCGGCGCAATTCAACTGGGCGCACCTGATCGATGGTGTTTACGCAGGCCTGAAGCCGGAACGGCCTCGCCTCGAAAACGTCGGAAGTGGCGTGGCTGCGGCAAACGAGGTGGGAGCATGATGCTGCGCATGCGACGGCTGTTTAATTCGGGCGCCAAGTCGGCGTTTTATCGATGACTGAGCGACTCCCCGCCGATCTCTCGTCCAGTAAAAGCGTCCGGCTGTTCTACGCCGTCGGCGACTTTTTCCCGCCCTGGCGGCTGGACGTGGATGAGCTTTTTTCCAGGCAGCTGCCTGCGCAGGGCCTGGCGTTGACCTGGGCGGCGCGCCGCCAGACGGCCGGCCCCTGTCGAACCGAAAACTACAATGGGCGGCCGGTATGGCTGCCCTGGCGGGTGGCGGTTGGCGGGACCCTCGGCAAGGCGCTGAACAAGCTGCTGCAATACGCTTGCGAATTGCTGTTCTTTTTCCGTCTGTTGCTTGGCCCGGGGTTCGACATTGTGCAGGCACGCGACCGGCGGTATTTTTTTGCGTTTCTCCTCGTGGCGGTAGCCAGGCTGCGTGGCTGGCGTTTTGTGTACTGGTCGTCGTATCCATTTCCCGAAGCCACCCGGGAGACCGCGCTATCCCGTCGGGGCGTGTCGCGCGCGCTGCTGTTGCTGGCGCATTGGTTCGAATGGGGCTACGTCTATCGTTTTCTGATGCGGGCCGCCGACCACGTGTTTGTTCAAAGTGAGCAGATGCGCCGCGATGTCGCGGCCTACGGCATTCCCGAACAAAAGATGACCCCGGTGCCGATGGGGGTGCCGCCCGAGTTGATGAACTGGCGCAAGCATCATCCGGATGTGGAGACGGTTGCCGGCCGGGTGGTGTATGTCGGTACGCTGGTACGGGTGCGCCGTCTGGCAACCATGATTGAGAGCTTCGCCCTGGTGCATCAACGGATGCCCCATGCCCGCTTCGTCGTCGTGGGTGATGGCGTCAAGCCCGGAGAGCGCCGGGAACTGGAAGAACTGGCGCAGCGCCTGGGCATCGCTGACGTGGTGACGTTCACCGGGTTTGTGCCGATGGATGAGGCCTGGGGTTGGGCTGCCAGCGCAGAGATCTGCGTTTCACCCTTCTACCCAACATTCGAGCTGCGTTCGACCTCGCCCACCAAGCTGGTGGAGTACATGGCGCTGGGCAGGCCGGTGGTGGTCAACGACCATCCCGAGCAGGCGGATGTCATCGGCAAGACGGGCGCGGGGATTTGCGTGGAGTGGGGTGCGGCGCATTTTGCTGAGGCAATCACCAGGTTGCTGGGCGATCCCGCGCTGGCGCGCGCCATGGGGAGCGCGGGTCCGGCTTGGGTTGCGGAGCATCGTACTTACGACAAGGTTGCCGAGGAGGTGGCCAAACGCTATCGCGGCATCCTGGACCACGCATGAGTACCCCGTCCGATTCACGCATCTGGCAAGTATCTTGAGAACATAGGATCACCGTATGAATATGCCTTTGAACTGCAGAACGCTCGACACGCCACCCGCGCGCAATGGGGCTTATTTTCTACTTGGCGGCCTGGCTCTGCTGGCCAACAAGCTGCGTTATACGCTGCGTGGGTACCGCAATCCGCGTCCTTTTCCCGACACGGAATATGCGCGCGCCATTGCCTACGACCAGGGCGTGGTGGATGCCTGGATGGCAAGGCTGGAGGCTTATCTGGGGCAGCCTTATGAACTGGCAGGCAAGACGGTGCTGGAACTGGGGCCTGGCGCTGATCTCGGCGTCGGGTTGTACTTCATCGCCCAGGGCGTGGCCCGTTATTGCGCCGCAGACGTGAACCCGCTGGCCGCGAAGGTGCCGCAGGAATTCTATAAACGGCTGGTTACCAATCTGATCGAGCGGGGGACGATTTCGGCGGAGCATGCGGATGCCCTGCTGGCGGAGCCCGAATTGACGCGCGCCGGTCGGCCCAATCGACTTGACTATCGCTGCCTGGCCGACTTCGACCTGCTCGCCTTTGGGCGGAATTCGGTCGATCTGTTTGTCAGTCAGGCAGCCTTCGAGCACTTCGAGCACTTTCAGGATACGGCCCGGCAGATGGCCGAGGTGGCGCGGCCGGGGGCGTTGCTGGTGACGGAGATTGATCTCAACACGCATACCCGCTGGCTGCGCGACAACGATCCGCACAGCATCTATCGCATCCCGGAGTGGATGTATCGGCTGTGCCATTTCCCCGGGATTCCTAACCGTATGCGCCCGAACGAATACGTGCAAGCCCTTCGGCAGGCGGGGTGGAGCGACATTGTGGTCACGCCCATTACCACCGTAAGCGATGATTATCTGAGCGAGGTGCAAAGTCATCTGGCGACACCGTTCCGTACCCCGGAAGCGGATATGTCGCATGTGCACGTGGTCCTCTGCGCGCGATACACGGGTTGAGGGCGAGGACGAGATGAGCGCAAAATTTCCTGTCTTTATTGTGGGCGCCCAGCGCTCCGGCACCACCCTTCTGCGCATGGTGCTCAATGCGCATTCCGAGATTGCGATTCCTGAGGAGGCACGTTTCCTGATGCCTCTCTTGGAGCAGCGCCACCTGGATGCCGGCTTTCATGGCGAGGATTACAGCAAGCTGGTGTCCTTTCTGCGTGCCTCCGAGGAATTCGGGCTGTGGAACTACGACAGCGGACCGTTCTTTACCGATCTGGAAGCCCGCACTGGAATCGGCCTGGTCGAGTTGATGGATGGCTTATACGGAAGCTTTGCTCAGGGTGAGGGCAAACGTTACTGGGGGGACAAGAGTCTGTTCTTCCGTCGCATCGACATCCTCGCCTGCATGTTTCCGCAGGGCTCGTTTATCCATATCGTGCGCGATGGGCGTGATGTTTTCGACAGCTGGCGCAAGATGGATGCGTCCAAGGACTGCGCCCCGGCTGCCGCGCTCGATTGGCGCCTGAAGCTGAATCTGATCGAACGTGCTTTTGCCCGTTTGCCGGCCGACCGCACGCTCACCATCCGTTTCGAGGATCTGCTCGTCAACGCGGAAGCCGTCGCACGGTCGACTTGTGATTTCCTTGGGGTGGACTACGAGGAGGGGATGCTGGATTTCCACCAGAAAAGCCGTCGCTATGTGGGGGATCATCACTCGCAGCTCATCTTCAAGCCCATCGAATCCGGCAACCAGTCGAAGTGGCGCAAGAATCTGAGCCATACGGAGAAGGTGGCGTTCGATCTGGTCGCCGGCCGGCAATTGGATCGCTATGGCTATGGGCGGAGTGATGAAGCATGTTCAATCGGGGACTGTGCCGGTGTGCTGCTGGGGCTAGGTGGCGGTGGTCTTCGGCGTGCACGTGATGTAATCCGCGATGCTTTCGAGCGGCGTAAGGCGCTGAAGACCGGAACGGCCCCGAGTTCGATCAAGGTTGGCGCCAAACCCAGCGAACGCAGCTAGGTCGCCTGTGAACCCGTCTGACTTTGCATAGCGAACCCTTGTCCATGAAAATTCTCTTCGCCAACAAATTCTTCTTCCGCAACGGCGGTTCCGAAACCGTGATGTTTCAGGAGCGCGACTATCTGCTGGGCGCCGGGCACGAGGCGGTCGATTTTTCGATGCAGGATGAGCGCAATGTTTCCAGTCCGAACGCGGCATCCTTTGTCAGCCGGCAGGATTACCGGAGCGGGGCGGGCAAGCTGGGCAAGCTGAAATCGGCCTTGTCGCTGATCCATTCCGGCGAGGCGGTGGAGAAGATGTCGGCGCTGATCCGGCAGACGCGGCCGGATCTGGTGCATTGCCACAATATCTATCACCAGCTGACGCCCTCGATCATCGGCGCGGCAAAAAAGCTGGGCGTGCCGGTGGTGTTGACGCTGCATGACTACAAGCCGGTATGCCCGACGTATAACCGCCTGCGCAATGACGAGCCGTGCTCGGACTGTCTCGACGGCAACTTTTCGCATGTGCTGCGCAACCGCTGCGCGGACGGTTCGCTGGGCAAGAGCGCGCTGCTGTACGCCGAGGCGGTGGTGCAGCGCGCGATGGGCAGCTACGAGAAGGTGGATGCGTTTATCGCGCCGAGCCGCTATATGCAGCAATCCATTGCGCATCGCGTGCCGGAAGACCGGATCAGCCTGCTTTACAACGGCATCGATACGAACGCGGTGCGCGGCAGCGGGGCGGATGATGGCTATGTGTTGTTTCTGGGCAGGCTGTCGCGCGAGAAGGGCGTCGAAACCCTGCTCAAGGCGCATGCGAAGGCTTCTGGCGGGTGGCGTCTGGTGGTTGCGGGCACCGGGCCATTGAGCGATAACTTGAAATCGCAATATAACCCGAGTATTTTAGTCGGGTATCTTGCCGGTGATGCTTTGAAAGAGATGATCGACCGGGCGGCTGTCGTCGTGGTGCCTTCGGAATGGTATGAAAACTGCCCGATGTCGGTGCTGGAAGCGATGGCGTATGGCAAGCCCGTGGTGGGGAGCCGCATGGGCGGCATTCCGGAACTTGTCGAGGATGGCAAGACCGGGTTGCTGTTCGATGCGGGCAACGTCAATCAGTTGACCGCTGTGCTGGACAGGCTGATGTCCTCTGCTGAGTTGAGAGCGCAGATGGGCATGGCTGGACGGCAGCGCGTTGAATCCGCTTTTTCTCTTGATTCGCACAACACCGGCCTGATGGACATATATAAAACAACATTGGGGAGACAATGATGGCCGCAGCATACCCGACCGACGTTTCGATTATTACGACGTACCGATGCCAGATGCGCTGCAAGATGTGCGATATCTGGGAAAACCCGACCGACAGCAAGCGTGAAATCCAGGCCAAGGAACTGGAGATGCTGCCGAAATTCAAGTTCGTGAACATCACCGGGGGCGAGCCGTTCGTCAGGCGCGACCTGGAAGATATCGTCGAGGTGATGTTCAGGAAGTCCGACCGCATCGTCATTTCCACATCGGGCTGGCACACCGACCGCATCATCAAGATGGCCGAGAAGTTTCCGAATATCGGCATTCGGGTCAGCATCGAAGGCCTTTCACAGAAAAACGATGACCTGCGTGGCCGCGATGGCAGTTTTGACCGGGCCATGCGGCTGCTGCTTACGCTGAAGGAAATGGGCGTGAAGGATATCGGCTACGGCTGCACCACTTCAAACAAGAACTCCGAGGACATGTTCTGGCTGTACAAGCTGTCCCGGGAACTGGGCATGGAGTTCGCCACGGCCACGTTCCATAACTCCTACTATTTCCATAAAGATGATAACGAGGTCACCAACAAGGACGAGGTGATCGGCAATTTCCACAAGCTGATCGAGGAACTGCTGAAGGAAAACAGCCCCAAGAGCTGGTACCGCGCATTCTTCAATCTGGGGTTGATCAACTACATTCGCGGCAATCCGCGCATGCTGCCGTGTGAAGCGGGCACGGCCAATTTCTTCATCGAGCCGTATGGCGACGTGTATCCCTGCAACGGGCTGGAAGAGCGCTACTGGAAGGAGTCGATGGGCAATATCCGCGATGTCTCCAGTTTCGAGGAATTGTGGTTCAGCGAGCAGGCGGAAAAGGTTCGCGGCCTGGTGCGCACCTGCCCCAAGAACTGCTGGATGGTGGGAACCGCCGCGCCGGTGATGAAGAAATACATCAAGCACCCGACCGCATGGGTGGTCAAGAACAAGATCAAGTCGATGCTGGGCAAGCCGATCTGCATCGATGACGTGCCGCATTTCGACGTTGGCCAGGATCCGTTGCAGGGGAATTTGAGAGAAGGCACAGTGCCGGTGCACAAGATGACCTTCCAGCCGCGTGAGCCCGACGTGGTGCTGTCCGAGGCCGAACTGGCCGACATGCTGCGCACGGATTGAACTGTGACTATTGATCCGGCAGAGCTAAACATGAG
>JAIOJU010000266.1 GCA_019911765.1 Thiobacillus sp. | reverse complement strand
ACCCGGATGGACGCTATGCCATCAACACCAGCGGTGGCCCCTGGCTCGCCCAGGCCGGTTCGGGCGACCGTCTCACCGGCCTGGTGGCCGCCTTGCTGGGGCTGGGCATGGAGCCGGCAGATGCCCTGGAAGCAGCGGTCTGGCTGCACGGCACCTCAGCCTGATCCTGGGCACAGGATGCCACCTGAGCGACACCGCGCCATTAAAGGAACGGGCTTTCGTGCCGATACTCAATCTATAACCCGCTTTCCAAAAAAATCGGATAACCGACTCAATCCATGACACAGCATTCACCGCACCTTGGGATAGGTGCCCGGATCGGGACAGGGTTTGTGGTGGTGCTCGCCCTGATGGTTGCGCTCAGTGCAATCGGCTTGCGTTATGTGGCCGAAGCCAACCAGCATCTGAAGGACATCACCCAGAACAACAACGTCAAGATCGAACTCGCTACCGAGATGCACAGTGCGCTGCGCGAGCGCGCGATCGCCATGCATACCCTCCCCAGCATCTCCGACCCCTTCGACAAGGATGCCGAGATCCAGCGCGCCAATGCGCAAGCCACGCGCTATGCCAAGGCACGGACGCGCCTGGAGGGCATGCCGCTGAGTCCGGAAGAACGCGAGATTTTGGACAGAATCTTCAACATGACCCGCGAAGCGGGGTCTGAAGTGCAGGCGATCATGGAGATGTCCACCTTCAACGACAATCCGACAGAGGTTTTCGAATTCATACGCAACGTGGCGATGCCACGACAACGTCTCATCGCCGAACAGGTTGACATCCTGCTTGCGCTGCAGCGCAAACAGACCGCCCAGGCGGTGCAGACTGCCGAGCAGTCCTATGCGCACGTGCGCGACCTGATGCTGGGGCTGGGAACAGCGGCATTGTTGATCGGAATCATGATTGCCGGATTTGTCAGCCAGCGGGTGGCGCGCCAGGCCGGGCAACTCGAAACCCAGGCCATGTACGACCTGCTAACCGGCTTGCCCAACCGCTCGCTGTTGCATGACCGGCTCAACCATGCAATCGAGCTATCAAAACGTAAATCCACCTCATTTGGTCTGATCCTGATGGACCTGGACCGTTTCAAGGGAATCAACGACACCCTGGGCCATGGCGTGGGCGATGAAGTGCTGCGTGAAGTGGGGCGCCGGTTGAAAGCAACGATACGCGCCGAGGATACGGTGGCACGTTTGGGTGGAGACGAGTATGTCCTGCTGATAGATGGCCTGGAGCCACAAGGCGCCGCATTGGTTGCAAACAAGATTCTCGCCTCCCTCGACCGGCCCTTCTTCTGGCAAAACCAGAGTATCGACCTTGGCGCGAGCCTGGGATGCTCGTTTTATCCTTCCCAGTGCGGCGATGCCAGCGGCCTGCTGCGATGCGCCGACATCGCGATGTATGTCGCAAAGCGTTCCGGACAGGGTTACGCGCTCTATTCCCCGGACCAGGAAGTCACCAGTCGTGACGATCTTTCACTCAAGAGCGAACTGCGCGAAGCCATCCAGAAAGATCAGCTATGCCTGCATTACCAGCCGCAAATCGACCATCGGACTCAGCGTATTGTGGGGCTGGAAGCGCTGGTGCGCTGGCAGCATCCGCAACGTGGCTTCCTAGCGCCCGATACCTTCATCCCCCAGGCTGAAGAGGCGGGCCTGATTGGCCCGCTCACCCTCTGGGTACTCAAGTCAGCTCTGGCCCGTCAGGCTGCCCTGCAGCAACAGGGGCTTCTGCTGAACATGGCGGTCAATCTCTCCGCACGGAATCTGCATGACCTGGAATTGCCCGCCAGTGTCCGCAGACTGCTCAGGGAAAGCGGCGTCGACCCGAGATACCTCACCCTCGAAATTACCGAGAGCGCAGTCATGTCCAACCCGAGCGATGGCCTTACCATCCTCTCCGAACTCGACCGCATGGGGGTAAAACTTGCGATCGATGATTTTGGTACCGGCTATTCCTCGCTCGCCTATCTCAAGCGCCTGCCGGTCGACGAACTCAAAATCGACAAATCCCTGGTGACGGACATGGAAGTGAACGAGAACGACGCCGTGATCGTACGATCCACCATCGACCTGGCCCATAACCTGGGGCTCAAGGTCACCGCCGAAGGGGTGGAAACGCAGGACGTCTGGGACACCCTGAGCATCCTCGGATGCGACCAGTCACAGGGCTACTTCATGGGCCGTCCCATGTCGGAGGAAAAACTGGATGCCTGGCTGGGTGAATTGGTCCCCCCATCGAGGTCGAAGCGGGCGCTTCACGTTATGTAAAGCGCCCGCGTCTCAGCAGATGCGATTTTTCAGGTAGGCGCCAAACTCTTCCTGGACCTCGGCATGCTTGAGCGCATATTCCACCGTCGCCTGCAGATAACCCAGCTTGCTGCCACAATCGTAGCGCACCCCGTCAAACGCATACGCCAGCACCTGCTGTTCGATCAGCAATGCGGCAATCGCATCGGTGAGTTGCAGTTCGCCGCCCGCACCGGGTTTGAGATTCTGGATGTGGTGGAAAATACGCGGCGTCAGGATGTAGCGACCCACCACCCCCAGTGTGGAGGGCGCTTCTTCAGGTTTGGGTTTTTCGACGATGGCATTCACCCGCGACACCCGTTCTTCCAGAGACGTGGCATCGACTATGCCGTAAGACGCCGTTTCCTGTGGAGCAACCTGCTGCACGCCAAGCACCGAGCATTGGTAAAAGTCGTATTGATCGACCATCTGCTTCATCACCGGTGGCGTGCCATCGATCAGATCGTCAGCGAGGATGACCGCAAAAGGTTCGTTGCCGACCACTGGCTGCGCGCACAACACGGCATGACCCAGTCCGAGTGCTTCGGCCTGACGGATATAGATGAAATTGACGCCGGCCGGCCGGATCGACTGCACCCGTTCCAGCACGCGATTCTTGCCGCGTGCCGCCAGTTCGGTTTCCAGTTCGTAGGCTTTGTCAAAATGATCTTCGACCGTGCGCTTGGTGCGGCTGCTGATGAAAATGATGTCGGTGATGCCCGCATCCATCGCCTCTTCAACCGCATACTGGATCAGCGGCTTGTCGACGATGGGAAGCATTTCCTTGGGGCTGGCCTTGGTCGCGGGCAGAAAACGGGTGCCCAGGCCGGCAACCGGGAATACGGCTTTTTTTACTTTTTGCATGTCTCTTCCTGAAATCCTTTGGTTTACAAATCCAGATGGTGTTGCGCGTTATTGTTATCCGGCGCCAGCAAAGCCAATAAGCCGGCTTCGTCGAGGATGCTCACGCCGAGTTCCTGGGCTTTGGTCAGCTTGCTGCCAGCTTCTTCGCCCGCCACCACATAAGCGGTTTTCTTCGATACCGACCCGGCCACCTTGCCACCGGCGGCTTCGATCATCTCCTTGGCGGCTTCACGTGTCAGCGTCGGCAAGGTGCCGGTCAGCACCAGCGTCAGACCCGTAAGGATACCAGCCGATTGCGACATTCCGGCGAACTCCGGCCAGTGCACTCCGGCCGCCCGCAGCGAATTCACCACGTCGAGGTTATGCGGCTCGGCAAAAAACTGGGTGATGGACTGCGCGACGATCGGCCCGACATCACGTACGGCCAGCAGATCGGCCTCCGCTGCAGAAATCAGTTTGTCCAGCGAGCCGAAATGCCGGGCCAGATCCTTGGCCGTAGTTTCACCGACATTGCGGATGCCCAGCGCGAAAATGAATCGCGCCAGTGTGGTCACCTTGCTCGCCTCGATTGCTGCAAGCAGGTTGGCCGCCGACTTTTCAGCCATGCGATCCAGTCCGGCAAGCGTCTCCAGATTCAGTCCATAGACATCGGCGGGCGTGTGCACCAGGCTTCGCTCGACAAGCTGGTCGACCAGCTTGTCGCCCAGACCCTCGATATCCATCGCGCGCCGGCCAGCGAAGTGAAGCAGGGCCTGCTTGCGCTGGGCCGGGCACACCAGGCCGCCGGTGCAGCGCACTGCGGCTTCACCTTCCAGC
>JAIOJU010000265.1 GCA_019911765.1 Thiobacillus sp. | reverse complement strand
AAGGGAGGGGGAAAGCGTGATTCAAACCAGTTCAGTGGATGCACGGCCATCTGCGCCTAACGCCTTGTTCGAGCGGACATCGCTCGCTACGCTCCCGACTTACGCCCCTTCGGGGTGCCGCTCAACTCGAACACGTTAGGCATACCATGCGCACATATTGTCTTGCAGTGATTTTGGTTATTGCGACCGGATTGATTGGATGTGATTCGACCGGCGGAACAGTGGGGGGACTTTTCCCTGCGCCCAAATTGCTGAAGGGGAATGTGACAGGCGACTTTTATACGTCACCAGATCACGCCTTTCAGATTCAGATTCCCTATCCTCCTAGCCGAGATGACTATCAGTGGAAATATGCGAAGGTTACCGAAGGCTCTGACGGAGATTACACGACATGGGTGATTTTTGGGCCTGCAGCGACAGATTTGGCCGAGTACCATGCTGTGTTAATAAAGACACCAGTATTGGAATCACTCAAGAACCAAGCTGATATTGTGCTTGCGAGCCAAAGCAAAATCTTTACGACGAGGACGGGTGAATCGCCGGTACAGATTTCTTATAAAGCAATAACCATCAACGGCAAACCCGGCGTATATGCCGCTTACGAAAATAGTAAAGCCTATTTGGTTGAATTTATTGTCGATCATGGTTCTCGATTTGCGCATTTTGAGATTGCAATACCTCGGAGAATTCCGGGGTCTGAATATGACCAAGAACTTCGAAATGCTTTGATGGTGCGTAAATGGGAACGCGTCAACGATTTTGTTAATTCTTTCAAGGTCATTCCCTAAGTGGGGATGCCTAACCCATCGGTCAAGTTCGCTCCGCTTCGCTACGCTGGGACGCGCCGCAAGCGGCGCGCCCCTTACCTCAAACGTTATGCATAAGCAGGAGAACTTCATGCGAACCATCGGAGCGATACTATTTTGTGCCTTCTGTCTTGTTCAGTCGGCAGCTGCTCAGGACTCACCAATAAAGCTCGATGGCGAAAGCTTTGCAAAACAATTTGTGGGGAACCCGCCCAATGGAGACAAACTCATGGAGTTTGTCAAAGAAACTGAGACTTTCGAAAAGTGGACAAAGCTTATCGGCGTCCGGTATCAACAACTTCCAGGTGCCGGAAATGAACCAAAGAGAGTTGCCCAAGGCATGGCTCAAATCGTAAAAGCTACAAACCCAAAGGCCAATTCAAGCATCATCGCAAATGAATCATCTTCAGAGGCAATTATTGACTTCCTCACCTGGCCGCCAAGCGGCGAGTATTTGGAGTTCAATGTATTTCGATATGTGAAAAGCAAAGGCGGTAATGGAGTGATTTCCGTTCAGTTCGCCAAGCGCTTTACATCGGACACAGCACCAACCATCGACCAATTGAAATCTTTGCGAAAGTCCTGGGTTTATCAAGCTGCCGAACTCGATATGAGAGTTGTGCATGACCTTCTTGGTAAATAATGCATAACATTGCGGTCAACTGGGACGCCCAAACAGCCGGCTTCGCCAACTGTTTGGGCGCCCGTTACCTTCGACGTTAGGGGAATCTGTGCAAGTCATCATCCCGCCAGAAGAAAGAGAACGCCTTATTGCGCTCGGCTCAACTGGCATCATCCGCGAAATTGCTGAGGGCAAGCACTGTGAGCCAACTGCCCCATATCGAGATGCCGTTGATGCGCTGCTCGCCTCAGTTAAAGCATCTGAGGATGCAGCAGCTTTAGCCCGTGCAGAAGCAAGAGAAGAGCGCATGGTTGCAATCTCCGAACGAAACGTTGCAATTTCAGAAAGCGCCTTATCAATCGCAACAAGAGACTTGGAAACTGCCCGAGAACAAGCCACCTGGGCCAAATGGGCGGCAGTTGCAGCAGTTATCGCGCTAATAATCAGTAAAGCCGATGATATATCCAAGCTATTCCCCTAACCCTGCGTTCCAGGGGACGCGCTACAAGCGGCTTCGCCGCTTTCCGCTTGCCCCTGAACTTGAACGTTAGACATGGCGCGCTCACTATTCATTGCGCTTCTTCTGCTGTCTCTTGGCGGCTGCATGTTGCCAGTTTCCGTGACGTATCTGTCACCAGAAAAGGCATCGGAGTTTAGCGTTACATCTTCGAGGAGAGGCCCAGATGAAGTCGTCAAGCTCAAAGGGGCTGCTGGGATCGAAATGACGCTAATCATCTTTGATCTAGACGATGGCACATTGGTTCGTTTCTTCTTTAGCCTGCCTGAAGGCCACTCATTTCAAATGCGTGAGGATCATTTCAAAATAAAAACAGCAACGGCCATTGCAACCCGCGATATCGCGATAGATAAAGTCACCATTAACGAAATAAGAAACAACGTAGGCCACCAGGTATCCTTTAAGCCCCTGGAAAAGATTTCAGGTGCCACGTACCAAATTCGGGGGAATGCTGCGCCCCAGCCTGTTTATATCGAAGTCAAATCGGACATGCGGCTTCCCGATGAATTTCAGTTTGTTTTGCCCCAAATCTTGATTGACGACAAACTTCTTAATGCACCGCCAATTCAGTTTGTTCGCCGAACGGGGACGTTCCTTCAAGGATCCGCGCCATGGTAACAATCCTGTCTAACTGGGCGGTCAAGGCGCTCCCTTCGGTCGCTGGGACGCGCCGCAAGCGGCGCGTCCCTTACCTTAAACGTTGGCCATCATGAAACCACGCACCGTATTCCTTGCTCTGGCCGTGTTTGCGTCGTCTGTAGTTCAAGCAGCGCCTGATGACACGTCGTGCACTCCTGAGGCCGTTGCCGCTCTTGACGCGCGTGCTTCCCAAGGTGATTTTCGAGCGCAGTTCTGGCGCGGAACGCAGCTCAAAATGGGCGAGTGTGGTGCCAAAGATATTGAGCGTGCGAATTCGCTGTTTCGCCAATCGGCGGCGCAAGCATTCCCGCCCGCGGTTCACGTTCTTGGCGTCATCCTGCGGCGCGATGGAAAGGATGGTGAGGCAATCAAGTATTTCGAGCAGTCCGCCCAACTCGGGTATCAAGCGGGGTTTGCCGATCTCGGTTTCACCTACGGCCTATGAGATTCTCCCGTGAGAGACGCCGTGCTGTCCTACGCGTGGCTCACCGTTGCAATCTCTCGTGAAGCCAAAGCGCCATTGCGTGAGTATCTGGAGTCTTCGCGCGCCAAAGTAGCCCGAGCACTATCCGAGAGCGATCTTGCTAGGGCTCAAAGTGTCGCCGAGAGCTTGCGCCAAAGGTTCTCATCCATCGCCGTGTGGTCGGACAAGCAATGACGGCCAACCCGGCAGTCGAGCGGATCTGCGCGAAAAACCGCGCAGTCCGCTCACTTCTACGTTAGGAATGCTCTTGTTATATTCACTCACAGTCCGCCACAGTTTATTTTTAGCTTTAGCGCTGCTTGCGGGGTGTGCATATAACCCCAATGATCACTACGACACCAACGCAATTGAGAAACGTGGGCTCATAGTTTCAAAAACCGTGGCTCGTACTGAACCAATAAAATCTGGGGAAACCAACCCACCAATATTTCTTCCGTTAAAAGGCATGCTGGTTGTGCTGCCGACAATACCAAATGAGCCAACTAGCCGGATGAACGTCTACGAACATGTCGTGAAGTTGTCTCCAACCGAAACCATTTCTGTTCTTAGTGAGTATCCAGGGTTTAACGTAGGCGATTGCGTAAAAGTCTTTCTCTCACAAAGGGCGTCTTACCCACGTATCGCCCAAGGTTCAGGCTGCGAGAAATAGATGCCCCGCACTCCTAACCCGGCGGTCAACCTCGCTCCCTTCGGTCGCTGGACGCCGCTGAAGCGGCGCCGGTTAGCTCTACGTTATGTTTATTGGCGCGTGATCGAGAAAATGGAGGCCAACCAAATGCGCCACCACATATCAATCCAGCGATAAACATCCGCACGATCATGCAGAAACATATCGTTCGCCATATGCGCGAGTAATGCTCACGATGCTTGAGATCTATCCGGTTCCGCCAACCACTTTGCTTGCCAATGCCGTGCTGCTTGCCCACTTCGCTGTCGTCCTGTTCATCGTGGGCGGACTGGTGCTTGTCGTTGCAGGCAATCTGCTGGCCTGGCGGTGGGTGAATGCGCTTGGGTTCCGCGTTGCGCACCTTGCGGCAATCGGCTTTGTGGTTGCCGAGTCATGGCTGGGGGTCGTCTGCCCGCTTACCTCGCTGGAGTCGTGGCTTCGCACGCAGGCCGGTTCCGCGGCTTACAACAAGGGGTTCATCGAGTACTGGGTTCAGCGGATACTGTTTTTCGAAGCCCCGCCCTGGGTTTTTATTGCCACCTACACGGTGTTTGGTTTGCTCGTTGTAGCGGCCTGGTGGCGCTACCCGCCCCGGCGCGGCCAGCTCCGCCATTAAGGAGTCACTGAATAAATTGGCTTGCTTTGTGGTTCGACGAACCTGCCCTGAGCAGCGCCGAAGGGCTCATTACGAACGAAATCAACCACTTGCCGTTCGTTCTGAGCTATTCAAAATCCAACCTTGTCCGCTTCTATTCCATCAAGCTCCAACTCAAAAGCGGTGCGGCATATCCCCTGTTCTCGCCGGGGCGTTTTTTTGAAGGCGGATAGACCGCTCCGTGATGGAGAGCCGGCGACAACGGCTTGAGGCTTGTATCAAACAGTAAAGCGAACTGAAACGGCCAGTTGCGTTGATGTTGATGCATCAGGCCGAATCGTTCACACTGGATACAGTGCCATAGAGGCATGCATGCAAACGCAGACGGTTCGGTATTCTCGCAAAGAGTCCAAGAGACGCACACTGTGATTACGCTTCTGGCATTAGGTCTCGTTTTTTCAGGCGCCATCATTCAGTTGATTGCGCTGCTGCCCATCCGGCAGTTGATTGCAAGCCTGCCCCCCGGCCCCCTGCGCAGCCGCTGGTATGCCATGCTGGTCATGATCGTGCTGTTTTTCGTTGGCTATCTTGCCTATGCCAATGTTTTCTGGGGCAACCACTCAAAACCGATTGACCTGATTGTTCCGGCCATCTTCTTTCTGGGTGCGTGCTTCGTCTGGCTGACCGCGATGCTTTCGCTGCAGACGATGTCGGATGTGATGCGCATCACGCTGCTGGAGCGCGAAACCATCACGGATTCCCTGACGGGCCTGTTCAATCGGCGCTATCTGGATCGCCGGTTAAACGAAGACATCGCCACCGCACATCGCTACTCGCTGCCCCTTTCGATCATGATGATCGATATCGACCATTTCAAGCCAGTGAACGATCAGTTTGGACACCAGGCCGGCGACCGCGTGCTGGTGTCGCTGGGCGAGATCATTTCGGAGACCGTGCGCGAGTCCGACTATGTGGCGCGCTACGGCGGTGAAGAGTTTCTGGTGGTTGCACCATATACGCCCCTGCTGGATGCAACCGAATTATCTGAACGTTTGCGCAAGCAGGTTGAATTGGCGGGCTTCAAGCTGCCGGACATACCTGATGAAATCAGGCTCACGGTCAGCATCGGCGTGGCCAGCCTGGGTCAGGATGTCGACAACATCGAGCGCCTGGTTCATGTGGCCGATGACAATCTGTATCGTGCCAAAGCGGCCGGCCGCAACCGGGTCGTTCACGGTATGCCGGAAGCGTGAAACAGCGAGCCATCCGGATGAACATGGTTTCCAGTGAGGCAAATCCGCCTCCTGTCGCCCTGCCATGAGCTACGCGCAGATTGCCATCATTGCCGTGCTGCTCGCCACCATGGGCATGTTCCTGTGGGGACGCTGGCGGCATGACATGGTTGCCTTGGGTGCGTTGCTGGCCTGCGTGTTCGCGGGCCTGGTGCCCGGCAGGGAAGCCTTTCCGGATTCGGCCACCCGGCGGTGATCACGGTTGCCTGTGTGCTGGTGCTGGGCTACGGCCTGCAGATTTCAGGGGCGGTGGACGGGCTGACCAAGCGTTTGCTGCCCACTGCCGCCGGGCCTCGGCTCAGCATTCTGGCGCTGATCAGCCTGGCGGCCCTGTTGTCGGGCTTCATGAACAATGTGGGCGCGCTGGCCTTGCTGATGCCGATCGCGATCCAGATGGCGGCCAAGCATGACCTGCCCGTGGGCAAGGTGCTGATGCCGCTGTCCTTTGGCTCGATTCTGGGCGGGATGACCACGCTGATCGGAACGCCGCCCAACCTGATCGTCTCGGGCTATCGCGAAACGACCGGGATGGGCACGTTTTCCATGTTCGACTTTTCCCCGGTGGGCGTGGCGGTGGCGGGCCTCGGCATTCTCTTTGTGGGGCTGGCGGGCTCTCGCCTGGTGCCCGCCCGCAAGCAGACCGAATCCGGCAGCTTCGAGTCGGGGGCCTATCTCAGCGAAGTCCGGATCGTCGAGGGCAGCAAGGCGGTCAACCACTCCCTGCGTGACGTGGAACGCATGCTCGACGAAACCGACGCGCAGATCGTGGGTCTGGTGCGCCACGAAGTCCGCCTGTCCGCCCCGAATCCGGGGCGCATATTGCGGGATGGCGATATTCTGGTAATCGAGGTCGAACCCGAGTCGCTGGCATCGGTGCTCACCAGTCTGGGGCTTCAACTTGAAGAAGACGTGCCTTCGAATACCGATGAAGCCGAAGCCGAAGCCGAAGCCGCGGCAGCAGAAGCGGATACGCAGGTTGAAGAGGACAAACCGGCTGACAACGCCCCGCCAGATGAAGAAACCTCCAGGGAAAAATCCGCTGCCGGCGAGGTGGTGATTCAGGAACTGGTGGTCATGCCCAATGCGGCACTGGTGAACCGCTCTGCCACCGACATCGATCTGCGTAGCCGCTATGGCATCAATCTGCTGGCCATCTCCCGCCAGGGGCGCCGCACCATCAAGCGCCTGCGATCGGCCCGTATCCGGGCAGGCGATGTGCTGCTGCTGCAGGGCGCGGCTGAATCGCTGTCCGGGTTTGCCGCCCAGTTTGGCTGTTTGCCGCTGGCCACGCGCGATATCCGGGTGCCCAAGAAAGGCCAGGCACTCAAGGCCACGCTGGTGATGCTGGTCGCCGTGATGGCCACGGCGCTGGGCCTGCTGCCGGTGGCGGTTGCGTTTGCGGCCGCGGCGCTCGCTTTTGTGGCATTGGGGGTGGTGCCCTTGCGTTCGGTTTATGACGCCGTCGACTGGCCGGTGATCCTGCTGCTGGGAGCCATGCTGCCGGTTGCCGACGCGATGGCGACCACCGGCGCGGCCGACATGATCGCCCGGGGTTTGCTGGATAACGTGGCCCAGGGGCATGCCATCAC
>JAIOJU010000264.1 GCA_019911765.1 Thiobacillus sp. | reverse complement strand
CTCAAAACCGGGTTCAGGGGTGGCGCAATAGGAATAATAATAGTAGTATTACGATTACTACCACTACACCAAAGGGTAACGCGATGGCACTCAGCCCGGACATCAAGGAACGCATCTTCGCCGCCGCCGACCAGCTCCATGCAGCCAGCGAAACCGGCGAGTTTCCAAGCGTGGAGGCCGTGCGCCAGCTCAGCCGCGCCGGCATGAACAACGTGGTCGAGGCGATGAAGGAATGGCGGCAGCAGCAGCGCAAGCAGGTGCAGACGGTCAGGGAGCCGATGCCGGCCGCCTTGCAGGCAGTTTTGCAGGACATGGGGCAGAGCCTGTGGGCCACGGCGCAGCAGCTCGCCAATGAATCGCTAGAGGCCGCCAAGGCAGCATTTGAGGCCGAGAAAGCCGACCTCATCGAGCTATCCGAACAGCAGTCGGAAGCGTTCGACACACAAGCGGCCGAGCTGGAGCGGGTGAAGACGCAGGCGCTCGATGCCGCCCAGGCGCACCAGGACGCCACGGAACGGGCCGCCGCTGAACTTGCCGCCGTGCGGGCCGAGCTGGCCCAGGCACTAACCCGCGCCGAGCGAGCCGAGGCGAAGGCCGACGAGATCGAGCGCCGGGCGACCGACCTGCGGGCCGAACTCGACCGCGCGCACCAGGACGCCGACCATGCCCGCGCCGGGCTGGCAGAGCAGAAGCAAGCCGCCCAGAATGCCACCGCCGAGCGCGACAGCATCCGGGCCGAGCTGGTGAAGACTCAGGCCACCATCGAGGCCGAGCGCAAGGCGAACCAGGAGCAGCAACAGAACACGGCCACCGAACTGGCGGCAATGCGTGCCGAACTGAACCAGGAGCGGAAAGCGACGGCCGAGGCCCGCGAGAAGGCTGCAGGGCTGGCCGGGCAGCTCGAAGCGACCCAAGCGCAGGCAAGCGCCCTACTCGCCCGACTGGATAAGCCCGAGGCGAAACCGGCCACGACCAGGAAGAAGGAGCCGAAAGCCTGATGCCTGTAGCGGCGCACCTGCGCCGCCTTTCTCACCACTGGCCCGGCAGGGCCAAAGGGGCGGCGTGCTGGTTTGCCCCTTTCCTGCCGTGTGGTGACAGATCCACGACCTGGCCAGCTCCCGGGCGTCACCAATTCGACCGATGGTGACAGGCCCGCGCGATCGAGGCAGATCCACCGTCACCAAAAGAAAAAGCCCCGCCGAGGCGGGGCCGTGGTGCAGGCCGTGAAGGACAGTTACCGCCGACGCAGCGCAAGCCGGACATGACGCCAGAAGATACGCCATTCGCCACGCTGGCCGCCATCGAGCAGCAGCGACCGGAACATGGCGAAGGCTTCGGCCGGGCGCTTGCGGTACGCCTGGGCCATCGCTTCGTCGTGCGGCTTATCCTTCATCGCTCGAACTCCATCACCGGAAGCGGGTAGGCCCGCGCTATGTTCTCCATGTTGTAGCCGTATTCCAGGCGGCCGAGCGTTGAGGGCTTCGCCCCTGTCCGCTTCGCCGCCTGGGCGACCGTCTGCACGTCTCTGGCGTGATCCGGGGCAAGGCCAGGAACCTTGGCCTTGATGTTCCGTGGATCGTCTGCCCGTTCCCACTCTTGCAGCCAGTGGGCAATGCGCCGGCTGTCAGGGACAAAACCCGTCGAGTGCGTCATGAGGCGCATTAGAGCTTCGTGTTCTAGTTGGCTGAACATGATTCATCACCCCTTCGACATGCTGCCGCCTTCTGGTCGCCACGCAGTCCGCAGCCGTTCCGCGACCGCATCACGATAAGCCGGATTTCGCGCCCAAAGGCTTCGTCCCATTGCAAGGTGTTCAAGGCGTCCGGCAGTAGTCTGGTGCCCGGTACGCGGGTCAAGGCGGGTTGATGTTGGGTTAATCATTCTTCCCGCTGCGCTCGCCATACGAGCCGGTGCAATAGCGCCTTGCGCCATCCCGCGCAGCGTCACGGCTGCACTGCTGATGCCGCCAGCTAGCTGCCCTGCCACGTTGTTGACCTCCTGGACGAGCCAGAACATTACGGACGTGAAGGTCAACAGTACCAAGGACGTGAACAGCGTGTTTTGATCGCTGTCCAGATCAACGCTATTCACGATGGCATCGAAGCCTTTGAAGATCAGACCCATGACAGCGGCCACCAGGGCAATGCGTAGGATGTACGTCATCACCTGCCCGAACCAGGAATCGAAGAACTTCGCCGTGACAGGCCAGAGCAACAGCGCAATAAAAAACGGCCCAATGCCGAGCATGAGCGTCAAGCCAGCCTTTGCGACAACGATCATGCCGCCGGCCGGGATGGCGAGCAGCCCGGTAGCAACCGCGATGATGATCGCGTTCAAGCCTTCGCCGAGCATCATGCCCATTTCAGTGAAACCCCGGTTCCCCGCACGTTCCCACAAGTCGCCAGCAATGCCCCAGCCTTTGCCGAGAGCCGCATCTATCACCTGATAGACCGATGTCGGGCTGGCCGATGCACCTGTTCCGGCGAAGGCTGACGTGAAGCCTGTTTCCATCGACTGGAGGCTTCCGACGACCCAATCCGAATAGGTGCTTGCATTCAGCGCCAGGGCACCAATGAACAGGTACTTGACGCACGTCTTGATGAACACCGAGAACGGCATTTCGACGTAACCCCACCCGATGGCATAGCCCATCAGCGTCAGGTGGATAGTGGCCCCGCCGATGAAGAACAGGGTGAAAGTCGAGATGACTTCGCCCACGGTGCCGCTGATGAACGGGTTCAGCGCGGCATCGAGGTACTGACCAATGAACTGAAAAATCATCGGGTCCATGTCATTCCTCCTTCTTGCCAGCATCGACCGGCGGCAGCTTCAAGAAGCCACGCCGGGAAAGGTCTTTCTCGTTCTGCGCCTGCTGGGCGTTGATGCAGTTCGGAGAGGCCGCCAGTTCGCCAGGATTGGCCTTGCACTTGGCGATCATTGCCTTGCGCTCGGTGTCGTGGGCCTTGTACCAATCGACGGTTTGAACTGGTGTGTTCTCGCCGCAGCCAGCCAGGACGGCCGCGACTATCAGGACAATGGAGAGCTTTTTCATTTCCGCACCTCCCGAACTTCCGCGTCGATGACGCGGCCGGAGCCGTGACGGGCTTCATGCTGCTGTGCGACTTCGAGGGCGTGGGCCAGCTCGGCCGCGCTGATGATCCGCAGAGCGGCAACCGTTCGCAGGGCGCTTTCTCGCGCTCCAGCCCAATGCGGTGCAATCCGCTCCCCGGTCTTGTTCAAGATGAACACGGACAGGGCAAGGCATGCCACCGACACGAACAATGCGGCATAGGGTGACAGCGGGCCTTCTTTGCCCGGTAGCGTCACAGCCGTCCAGTCGGCAAGCGCAACGACGAACGGCAAGAACGCCAGGATGCCGGCAGCAAGATCGGTGTGAGGCATTAACGGTGCTCGCCGGCTGACCTCCCGCGTGAAGCCCATACGGTGAATGCACACCCAGAAGCGCCAAAGCGGTATCAGGAGGAAGAACAAGCAAATCACCAGGACAGGCACGTGAAAGAAGGAAATCATGGTCGTGTCTCCCTCAGTTCGTGACTTGGGGCTGAATCCAGCCGCGCCGTGCGTTGGCCTTGGCGTTCAACTCGCGTTGCCGTTGCTGTTGCAAGCGGTCTTCGGCTGCCGCGACCATCTGATACATCTGGAGCTTGGTTTGCTCGTTCTGGATCATGGCTTGCTCGGCAGCGATGCGCCCTTGCAGTTCGGCGATAGCCTTCGGGTCGGGCGTGTCGTTGATCTTCGCCATGAGCTGGTCGATTTGATTCAGCCGCGACTTGGCCTTGTCGTAGGCGTCCAGGGCGAACGCCTTGTCCTGGGAACCCTTGACGGCTTGGGCTTCGCAGGCCGTGCGCTGTTCTGCGACCTTGTAATGGGCGCAGGCGTCATAGACCTTATTGCTTTCGTATATCGAGGCCGCCCGGCCGCTCAGGCCGGAATAGCCGCCCGTCTTCACAGAGTCATAGACGCCCTGCCAGTCGCTCGGCAGGTAGTCGCGCAGCGCCGGGTTATTCATGATCTGCCCCAGGCCGCGCGAGCCGGTCAGGGATTGGTACTGCTGCTTCATCTGGTCGATTTGGCTGACCATCTGGTCATACTGCATCTTCCATTTCGCCATCGTCTCGATTTGCTGCTGGATGCTGTTGGCGATGGAAGCGCCATCGGTGACCGGAATCTGCGCGTGCGCGAGGTTGCCCAGCAATGCCGAGCAGGCGACGGCGAGCGCCGTCAGGGACTTGAGGGATTTCATGCTTGCCACTCCTTTCGGTTGAAGGGAGGGCATCGGGCTTGTCAGCCGTTCCGCCTGTGGTGGCGGTCTTGCTCCCCATCCGGGAGCGCACCCTAGCGGGCTATCACAACGCGCCTTTCCGCGTGGTCATGCTGTCCTGTTCCAGCCTGTCATACCGGGCGCAGCGCGGAGCCGGTCAAGTAGATGGGCGACGCCCAAAACTAATGTCTTGATACTACCAAACGAGCCTATTTTGGCACGTTCTCTATGCTTTGAGTATAGCCTATTTATGCGCAAATGAGTAAATGAATTTAACTTCACTTGCTCAAAAGAGCAGAAACACAGCCAGTCCAGCCACTACACCGGAGGTCACGCCAGAGACAAGCGCAGCCGTCCAGATCGAGCGACTGGTTTCCACCGTCGAGCGGGCCACCTGCCCCATTGCTTCGACGATTTCCTGCCGTATCGCCTTGCGGGTCGATTCCAATACTTCGGCATGTTCCCGCAGCATGGCCGCTTTCAGCTCGGCCGCCTCGGCATGACGCTGCCGGGTCTTCGTGTCTCACAGGGTTTGTGCCTGCTTCACCACTTCGCCATTGATCGCCTTGCCGGTCCCCTGCCCTCGCCTGCTGACACTGGCGGCACCGATGGCGACCCGGCAAAATTTCGTCATGACGAAATTTCGGGCGGCAACCAGGGCGGCACCGACAAGCAAGGCACCGAGCCGAAGACCAAGCCAAAGGCGACCCCCGGCACCGATGGCGACGACACAGGCGCGGGCGGCACCGAACCCGGCGACCTGGGCGAGCTGACCAGTTGGCCGCGTGGCAAGGCCGTATCCGACCCGGACGCCATGAAAAAGCCGCTGTTGCTGGTCGAGTACGAAGGGCGCGCGGCGGCTGTCTTGCTGACCGAGCGAACTTGTTCACCGCTGTAGGCCACGTTTCGATGCCAAGAAAAAGCCGCCGTAAGGCGGCTCTCGTTCCCATCACGAAATTCTTCCGTGAGTGTCGGGCGCAAGACCGCGTTTCCCGACAAAAGAGGGCCAAAACTTCGTCATGACGAAAAGAGTGTGGGGAGGGTGGGCTAATGCAGGATAGGCTAACGCCGGTATTTTGTGCCACACTACGCGAAGCCGGAATCATGTGTGGCGACGGCTTCTCGCGAAGATTTCGTCATGACGAAAATTTCCGGCTGCATGCCAACACATGGGACACCCCCCTTTTCCCCGGAGAAGGCCATGCCAAGAAAAGCCAAAATCGGGGCAACCCGAAGCAGTCACATCTACCGCGTTCGCGTCCCCGTCGAGCTGCAAGAGCAGTGGGACGCGTGGTGTGCCCGGACGGACAAGAAACCATCCGAGGTGATGCGGGCACTGATGCGCTACATCGTCCAGGACGACATGCCGGCCGAGGTGCGCGACTGGATCGCCGCCCAGGCAGCCGGCCAGCCCGACGACGGGCCGAAGGAGCGGATCGAGGTTCGCTTGACGCCGACCGAGTACCAATGCGTCACGACCAGGGCCGAGGCCGAGGGCTGTTCGCCTACCCGCTGGATCATCAATTGCGTGCGGGCCAGTCTCACCCATGAGCCGCAATTCACGATGGAGGCGACCAGGGCGCTATGGGAATCGTCCTATCAGCTCCGAAGCATCGGCCGGAACTTGAACCAAATCACCAAGCGACTGAACGAGGGCGGGCGCGTCAGTCTCAAGGCGGAGCAGATCGAGAAGCTGGCGACGTACATCTACAGGCACACGGACAAGGTGGCCGCCGTCCAGGACGCAAGTCTTAGCCGCTGGAAGCTGGACATCGAGCCGGGCGGCAAGGCCGCCTTTCCCCTGCCCGGCGCAGCGCCGGGGGGCAGCGTGTAGGCCGGAGAGGATCGAGCACGGCCGCTTTACCGCCCAGGGCAATACGCATATACTCCAATGAGTAAATACGTTTTCACTCAAAGGATGCTATATGCACGTCATCGCCGTTCTGAACCAAAAGGGCGGGTCGGGTAAGACGACCATCGCCACACACCTAGCCCGCGCCTTGCAGTTGGACGGCAAGGATGTCTTGCTTGTCGATTCCGACCCCCAGGGCAGCGCCCGCGATTGGGCCGCCGTGCGCGAGGACAACCCGCTGGCCGTTGTCGGCATCGACCGGCCAACCATTGACCGCGACTTGAAGGCCATCGGCCGGAAAGACTTCGTGGTGATCGACGGAGCGCCCCAGGCGGCCGACTTGGCCGTGTCGGCCATCAAGGCCGCCTCGTTCATCCTGATCCCGGTGCAACCCTCCCCATACGACATTTGGGCGACGGCCGATCTTGTCGAGCTGGTGAAGCAGCGGATCGAGGTCACGGACGGCAAGCTGCAAGCCGCCTTTGTCGTGTCCAGGGCCATCAAGGGCACCCGCATCGGGGCCGAAGTCACCGACGCGTTGAACGGCTACGGCCTGCCCGTCTTGGAGTCACGTATCACGCAGCGGGTGATCTATCCAGGTACGGCCGCCGCCGGAACCACGGTCATGGATGACGAACCCGAAGGCGATGCCGCCCGCGAGGTACGCGCCCTGATGGCCGAGATTACGCAAAAACTCATTTGAGCTTATGAGGATTTGAAATGATGAGCACAAAAGGCACCCTCAGCGCAGGCCGGCCGAGCGCGAAGACCAACAAGGCCGCAACCCTTGCCAGTCTCGCCGACAAGGCGACCACCAAGCGCGTGAACTTCGACTTGAGCGCCGAGCAGCACACCAAGCTCAAGGTCTATGCCGCCAAGCAGGGGAAGACCGTCAAGGAGCTGCTGACGGATTTCGTTGAACAGCTTCCGAGTGATTGAGTAAATGAGTTTAAGAGCGAATCATCAAAGCGAGGCGGGGGGCAACAATGCTGCAAGTGGTCGATAACGTGCGCAAAGAGGTGTCCCCGCGCATCACGCAGAAACGTAAGGCCGAGTTCGGCCAGTTCATGACGCCTTCGAGTGTGGCCCGCTTCATGGCGTCCCTGTTCCCCGCCAGCACCCTGCAGACT
Source organism: Thiobacillus sp. (assembly GCA_019911765.1). GTDB lineage: Bacteria > Pseudomonadota > Gammaproteobacteria > Burkholderiales > Thiobacillaceae > Thiobacillus. The sequence continues at coordinate 4,618 of JAIOJU010000264.1, read as the reverse complement.
TGTCGGCTACTGGATGCCGGCGCCGGGGTAGGCGCCTTGTCGTGCGCGTTCCTGGATCGCTGGACGGCCGGCGGCTTCGCATTCGAGACGGTCGAAGCGACCGCCTACGAGATTGACGACACCTTGCGGGGGCACTTGGCGCAGCACTTGGCCGGCTACAACCAGGTCAAGGCGAACATCATCGCGGGCGACTACATCGAACTGGCGACCTTGGAAGGTCTGCAGGGGCAGGGCTACACCCATGCCATCCTCAATCCGCCTTACAAGAAGATCAACAGCAATTCCGCGCACCGGCTGGCCCTGCGCCGTGTCGGCATCGAGACGGTGAACCTGTATAGCGCCTTCGTCGCGCTTGCCGTCGCCCAGGCCGCGCCGGGCGGGCAGATCGTTGCCATCATCCCGCGCAGCTTCTGCAATGGGCCGTATTACCGCCCGTTCCGCGATTTCATCCTTGAGCGTGCAGCCGTCCGCCACATGCACCTGTTCGAGTCGCGCAGCAAGGCATTCAAGGATGACGAGGTTCTGCAAGAGAACATCATCATCCGCTTGGAGCGGGACGGCCAGCAGGGGCCGGTGACGGTTACGACATCGACCGATGACACCTTCGCCGACCTTGTGACCCACGAACACCCGTTCGACCGGATCGTGTTCCCGGATGACCCGGAGCGGTTCATTCACGTCCCCACGTCCCCGGAGAAGAACGCCATCGAGCTATCCGAGGCGATCCGCTCCACGCTGGCCGACTTGGGCATCAAGGTATCCACCGGCCCGGTGGTCGATTTCAGGCTGAAAGAGCACCTGCGCGACATGCCAGGGGAGGGCACCGTTCCCCTGCTGTATCCGGGCCATTTCAGCAGCACCGGCACCACATGGCCCATCGAGGGCATGAAGAAGCCGAACGCCATCGAGCGCAACGCCGACACCGAAAAATGGCTGTACCCGAGCGGCTTCTACTGCGTGGTTCGCCGCTTCTCGTCCAAGGAAGAAAAGCGCCGGATTGTGGCGAGCGTGGTCGAGCCGAGCGCCTTCGGTGACGTGCCCGTGTTGGGCTTCGAGAACCACCTGAACCTGTTTCACGAGAACAAGCGCGGATTGCCCGAGGCGCTGGCCCGTGGTCTGGCCGTGTTCCTGAACACAACCGCGGTTGATGAGAATTTCAGGCGCTTCAACGGCCATACCCAGGTCAATGCGACCGACCTCAAGCTGATGAAGTACCCGAGCCGTGAAACCCTGATCGAGCTTGGCGAGTGGGCCATGCAGCAAGGAACGCTCACGCAAGAACAGATCGACGCCAAGCTAGGAACCCTGACCGAATGAACGACAAGAACGACTACATCGAGGCCGCGCACCAAATCATCATTGCCCTGGGCCTGCCCAGGGCGCAGCAAAACGAGCGTTCCGCGCTGTCGCTGCTGGCCCTGCTGAACCTCACGCCGGGCAGGGCGTGGGCCGACGCGGAAAACCCGCTTGTGGGCATCACGCCCATCATGGATTGGGCGCGCGAGCACTACGGCAAGGAGTACGCACCGAACACCCGCGAGACGTTTCGCCGGCAGACCATGCACCAGTTCTGCGATGCCGGCATTGCCCTCTACAACCCGGACAAGCCCGACCGGCCGGTGAACAGCCCGAAGGCCGTCTATCAGATCGAGCCGGCCGCGCTGGCCCTGCTGCGTACCTTCGGCACGCCGGCATGGCATGACAGCCTGACCGCCTATCTGGCCGAGCGGGAAACGCTGGTTGCCCGCTATGCCAAGGAGCGCGAGCAGAACCGTATCCCGGTCGAGATTGCACCGGGCAAGGAAATCACCCTCAGCCCCGGTGAACATAGCGAGCTGATCCGGGCCATCATCGAGGACTTCGCCCCGCGCTTCGCGCCCGGTAGCGTGCTGGTCTATGCCGGCGACACGGGCGACAAGTGGGGCTACTTCGACGCGCCCTTGCTGGCCGGCCTGGGCGTCGATGTGGATTCACACGGCAAGATGCCCGACGTGGTGCTGCACTTCACCGCGAAAAACTGGCTGCTGCTGGTCGAGTCCGTCACCAGTCACGGCCCGGTCGATGGCAAGCGTCACGCCGAGCTGGCGAAGCTGTTCGCCGGATCGACTGCCGGACTGGTCTATGTGACCGCCTTCCCGAACCGGGCCATCATGGGCCGCTACCTGGGCGAAATCGCCTGGGAAACCGAAGTGTGGGTGGCTGATGCACCGTCCCATCTGATCCACTTCAACGGCGTGCGTTTCCTTGGCCCGTACCCCACTGAATGACCGCAGGAGGATCTATGTCCAACGAGACAGCGAAAGAGGTATTGCGCGGCTACGGCAGAGCCAACGCGGCCGGGTTGGCGTCACTGATGGATGTCGAGGACTGGCAGCGCATCGCCCGCCAGGAGCTGGAGCGCCGGGCAACCAGCATCGTGCAGGCGCTGGACGATGCCACCCTTGAAGCCATCGCGGCCGGTGAAATCGACATGCGGGCCATGTGCCGGCAAGTGCTCGAAGAACAGGGCAGGGCGCAGGCTTAAACGCTCATGCGAGTTATTGAGGAAACAAGTTTTTGAGTAAATGAATGGTGACAGGCCCGCGCACCAGGTCAAGCGGGTTTGTCACCAGTCGCCGCACCTTCCTTCATGCCCGGCGCGTACTTGTAGAGCGTGCTACGCCCGATCTTGAGCGCCTTGCAAATCTCCGACACCGACCGTTTGCCGGCGGCCATCGCCTGAATCGCCGCGACCTTCTCAGCGGGCAGGGCAGGGCGTCCGCCCTTGCGCCCCCGCGCCCTCGCCGCAGCAAGCCCCGCGTGCGTGCGCTCCACGATCAAGCGCCGCTCGAACTCGGCCAGCGCCGCGAAGACATGGAACACCAGACGGCCAGCGGCCGAGCTGGTTTCAATCCGTTCCGTGACGCTCTCGAAGCCGACCCCGGCGGCTTCCAGCTCGCCCACGATCTTGACCAGTTCGGGCAGCGAGCGCCCGAGGCGGTCGAGCCGCCACACGACCAGGACATCCCCCTTTCGGGCATACGACAGAGCTTCATCCAAGCCCGGCCGGGCCGCCTTCGCGCCGCTGGCTGTGTCGGTGAACACCTTTTCGCAACCGGCCGCCGTCAAGGCGTCCCGCTGCAAGTCCATGCGCTGATCGTCGGTCGATACCCGCGCGTAACCGATCTTCATGTTTTCGTCCGTTTATTCGATGAAACAGGCAGTTTATAGACTTTGATTTATAGACGCCATTGCGGACACCGAACAGGCCCGAAAGCAGGGCAGGGCGGGCCGGTGTTGCGCAATCCACAAAACGACCGTTTTCGGACTATTGCAGATTGATAGCATTCGACATAGAATGCTTTCATTGATAGCGCAAAGCGCAGGAGGCCAACATGGCGACAGTTACCGTTAGAAATCTGCCGGACGAGGTGCATCGCGCGCTTCGTGTGCGCGCGGCAACGCACGGCCGCAGCACCGAGGCCGAAATCCGCGACATCCTCGAATCGACCGTTCGCCCGCCGGAGCGGCTTCGCCTGGGCACGGCCTTGGCCGAGCTGGGCCGCCGCGTCGGGCTGACCGATGACGACATCGCAGCCTTCGAGCAGGTGCGCGACAAGACCCCGGCCGAGCCTGTGAGGTTTGAATGATCGTCTTGGATACCAACGTCGTTTCCGAGGCGATGAAAGCGGAACCGAATCCCGCCGTGCGGGCGTGGCTGGATGAGCAGGCGGCCGAAACCCTCTACCTGTCCAGCGTCACGCTTGCCGAACTGCTGTTCGGCATCGGTGCCTTGCCGTCCGGCCGGCGCAAAGATGCGCTGTCGCAAACGCTGGATGGCCTCCTGGAGCTGTTCGGGGATCGCGTGCTTGCCTTCGACACCGACGCAGCGCGGCACTACGCCGAGCTGGCCGTTACCGCCCGTGCCGCCGGCAAGGGCTTCCCCACACCAGACGGCTACATCGCCGCCATTGCGAACGCTCGCGGCTTCACCGTCGCCACGCGCGACGTTGCGCCGTTCCAAGCAGCCGGCCTCAACGTCATCAACCCGTGGGAGGCCATGCAGTGACGGCACAGGACAGTTTCCCCACGGCGCTGTCAGCGCCGTGACAACGTGGTGACGCCGGCGAGTTGGCCAGGTCGCCGAGCTGTCACCAATACCAACCCCGGCGCGCCAACGCCGGTTTTTCTAGGAGTGGCGAACGATGAACCAGAGCATTGAACAGACGGGTATCCCGCAAGACCAGAGCGAGGGCTTTGTGAACGCTTTCTTTGAACAGTTGGAGCCGAGGCCGAAGAAGGCCCGGCCGTGGACGTTTGACCGCCTGAACGCGGCTTGCGACACCCCCGGCGCAGAGCCGGTGCAGGCGGTTTTGTATCCCGACGATGCCGCCGGCTTCACGCTGTACGCGCGTCAGGGCCGCACGTTGCGCGCCGTCACCTACCACGGCCAGCCGGTGCGCTTCCGCACGTTCGAGAAGGCGCTTACCACGCTGGCCGACGTGTCCGGCCTGTCGCCGGAAATCGTTGTTGATGCCTCGAACTGGCGCGAGGAGAGCGGGCCGCTATGAGGCCAGAAAAGAAAAGCCCGACACGCGCCAACGTGTCGGGCCGGGTGCGGCCCCGGAGTGGCGAACTC
>JAIOJU010000263.1 GCA_019911765.1 Thiobacillus sp. | reverse complement strand
ACTCGGGAGTATAGGGGATCAGCCGGACGGAATCAAGCCGCCCTTCTTCCTCAAAGTTTGACCGCGCAGGAAATTCCCCCGAAAAAACTCCAGTTCGCCCGGGAAATACCCGTTGATGCTTGCACTTGCCATATTCCATGGGGTTTTTCGTCATGACCAACGGTCTTACTTCGGATGCACTGGTTTTGTTTGGCGCCACGGGCGATCTGGCCCGGCGCAAGATTTTTCCGGCCTTGTACGCCATGCTGCAGCACGGCCGCACGCTTCCGCCGATAGTCTGTGTGGCCTACTCTCCCGGATGGGACCTGGAAAAAGTCCGCGCCCACGCCCATGACGGCATTGCCCAGTTTGGCGGCGGGGTGGACGAGGCGGTATTTCGCAACCTCTCCAGTTTGCTGACCTACATCAACGGGGATTACGAAGATCCCGCCACCTTCGAGGAGTTGCGCCGCGCGCTTGAGGGCCGCAGCCGCCCCCTGCACTACTTTGCCATTCCGCCGTCGATGTTTCCCGTGGTGGTGCGCGGATTGGCAAGCGCCAACTGCACCGAAAACGCGCGCGTGGTGGTCGAAAAACCGTTTGGGCGCGACCTGGAATCGGCCCGCTCGCTTAATGCAACCCTGTATGAGGCATTGCCGGAATCCAGCATTTTCCGCATCGACCACTACCTCGGCAAAGAAGCCGTGCAGAACATCCTTTATTTCCGCTTTGCCAATTCCTTCCTCGAACCGATCTGGAACCGCAACCATATCCGGCAGATCCAGATCACGATGGCGGAGTCCATCGGGGTCGAGGGGCGCGGACGTTTCTATGATTCCGTCGGCGCGATCCGCGATGTCCTGCAGAACCACCTGTTGCAGGTGCTGGCCCTGCTGGCGATGGAGCCGCCCCTGGGAACCAGTGCGGAAGCCATCCGCGATGAACAGGCCAAACTGCTCAAGGCCATCCGCCCGCTGGAGCCTGGCGACATCGTTCGCGGGCAATACGAAGGCTATCGAAACGAAGAAGGCGTGGCGCGCGGATCCGACACGGAAACCTTCACCGCCGTGCGCTTCTTTGTGGATTCCTGGCGCTGGGCGGGCGTGCCCTTCATCGTCCGCACCGGCAAGAAACTGCCGATCACGACCACCGAGATTCGCGCCGAGTTTCAGCTGCCGCCGCAGCGCGTCTTCGCCCTGTCGGAAGCGGGGCCGCTGGCCACCAATTATCTGCGCATGCGCCTGTCGCCCACGGTGTCCATTGCACTGGGCGCGCGCACCAAAAATGCGGGGGATCGAATGGTCGGACGACCGGTGGAACTCTATGTCTGCAATAACCACCCGGACGAGATGAGCGCCTATGAGCGTCTGCTCGGCGATGCGCTGGATGGCGAAGCCATGCTGTTTGCACGGCAGGATGCGGTGGAAGCCTCCTGGAATGTGGTGGAAGCAGTGCTGTCGCATCGCGACCCGGCCTACACCTATGAAGCCGGCACCTGGGGGCCGCAGGAAGCGGATCTGCTGCTTGCCGGCGGACGCTGGCACAACCCGCGCCCACCGCAAGGCTAGCGGATTACTTACCCCCGGCGCATGGAATCGAAGAACTCGCTGTTGTTCTTCGTTGCACGCATCTTGTCGAGCAGGAATTCCATCGCTTCCATGTCGTCCATCGGATACAGCAGCTTGCGCAACACCCACACCTTTTGCAGGATGTCGTGCGGCATCAGCAGTTCTTCGCGACGCGTGCCGGAGCGGTTGACGTTGATCGCAGGATACTGGCGCTTCTCGGCCATCTTGCGGTCCATGTGGATTTCGAGGTTGCCGGTGCCCTTGAATTCTTCGTAGATCACATCGTCCATGCGGCTGCCGGTTTCAACCAGCGCGGTGGCCAGGATAGTCAGGCTGCCGCCTTCCTCGATGTTGCGCGCGGCGCCAAAGAAACGTTTCGGCTTCTGCAGCGCGTTGGCGTCGACACCACCGGTCAACACCTTGCCGGAAGCCGGCTGCACCGTGTTGTAGGCGCGCGCCAGACGGGTGATGGAGTCGAGCAGGATCACCACGTCCTTCTTGTGCTCGACCAGGCGCTTGGCGCGCTCGATCACCATTTCGGCAACCTGCACGTGACGGCTGGCGGGTTCGTCGAAGGTGGAGGCCACGACTTCGCCGCGCACGGTGCGGCTCATCTCGGTCACTTCTTCCGGACGCTCGTCGATCAGCAGCACGAACAGCACGACATCGGGATGGTTCGAGCTGATGGCGTGCGCGATGTGCTGCAGCATCACCGTCTTGCCCGACTTCGGCGGCGCCACCAGCAGGCCGCGCTGGCCTTTGCCGACCGGCGCGACGATATCGATCACGCGGCTGGTGATGTTTTCCTCGGCCTTGATGTCGCGCTCCAGCTTGAGCGGCTTGTCCGGATGCAGAGGGGTGAGGTTTTCAAACAGAATCTTGTTCTTGCTCGCCTCGGGCGGCTCGCCGTTGATCAGGTCGAGCTTGGTCATCGCCGAATAGCGCTCGCCATCCTTGGGCGTGCGGATCTCGCCTTCGATCTTGTCGCCGGTATGCAGATTGAAGCGGCGGATCTGCGACGGCGACACGTAGATGTCGTCGGTGTTGGCGAGATATGAGGTTTCAGGCGATCTCAGGAACCCGAATCCATCCGGCAGCACCTCCAGCACGCCGTCCCCGTAAATGCTTTCGCCGCGCTTCGCCAGCGTCTTCAGGATGGTGAAGATCAGTTCCTGTTTGCGAAAACGGTTGGCGTTGTCGATGCCATTGGTGGCGGCAATTTCGAGCAGTTCGGTGATGGGCTTTTGCTTGAGTTCGGAAAGATGCATGGGAGAGGCCTGAGTAGGCTCGCTTGAAAGAGCCGGATGGGGAGGGGGTGGTGCCGGACGGGGCTGCTTGTTGGCGGCGCGCCGACGCGCCGTCCGGGGAAACTTGGTATTAGATGTTGCTGTCAACGAACGCGGTCAGCTGCGATTTGGACAGGGCGCCGACCTTGGTGGCTTCGACGTTGCCGTTCTTGAAAATCATCAGGGTGGGGA
>JAIOJU010000262.1 GCA_019911765.1 Thiobacillus sp. | reverse complement strand
GCATTGAGCCGCGTTACCTTGCACTGGAAATTACCGAAAGCGTACTGCTGCATAATCCCGAAGCAGCGAACAGAACGCTGCTCGACCTCAAGGCACGCGGCCTGCATCTCTATGTCGACGACTTCGGCACCGGTTACTCATCGCTGAGCTATTTGCAGAACTTCCCCTTCGATGCGCTGAAGATCGATCGTGCCTTCGTCAGCCGCCTGACGCCCGGAATCGAGGAAGCGGAAATGGTGTCGACGATTATCGCCATCGCCCGAAATTTCAACATGAACGTGATCGCCGAGGGGGTGGAGAACGTCGGCCAACTCGATCGCCTGATCGCACTGGGTTGCCGGAAGATACAGGGATATTACTTCTCGCAACCATTGCCGGCGGCCGCGGTTGCCTCGTTTGTGCAGGCCAGCGGAGTTGGCTTGTCGAGTGTGGATTAGGCCGTCATCAGATCGTAGCCGATGGCGCAGTGATTGCCAATCTGCCTCCCGGCCTGCTCTTGCAGGCTGGGAGATCGAATGAACATCCGGAAAATCGATGCCTTATTACCGTACTCCGCGTACAGGCACGCATGCCAGCAAGGAATTAACGACCTTTGCCCACGGTGCCGCCAAACAGGCTGAAATTCAGTACCACGCTTGTTGCACCGGTTTGCGGATCGACCTCCACTTTCTTCGTCGCGTAGACCGTCATGGTCTTGTTTTCTTCGTCGTAGATGGCCATCGGCACGCATTCGGCCTCAACGATCTGCTGCGAGAGTTCCCTGACAGCCTTGAGTGATTCCGCGTTTTCTTCCGGCATCGCCAGTTCCTTTTTATCCAGCATGGCGACATGCAGGAAATCGGGCACGCAGTTTTTCGGCTTGATCACGGCAATGGCCGTGATGCCACGCTTGGCACCCCATTCGGCCGGTATGTCGTAATAATGAAAAACGGCGTGGGCAAAGGTCTTTGCCTCCGCATCGTCCGGGCAGCTTACATAGAAGATGTGCTGCATGTGTTCTGTCGAGAACCCCACTTCATAGGTTTTGCTGTTTTCTTCCATTGCCATTTCGTTTGATCTCCAGATCATTCAGCGCGTGCTGGTGCAGCCATGTTGATGAGTCATTTTTGCCATTTGCCTGTCGGGCTTGACATTGGTTCTAACACGAACTAAATTGGTTCGCATTAGAACCAGTTGGGCATCCCGTGTCGCAAACAGCCGAATTCCTTCCAACCATACAAGCTCTGGTGCAGTGTTACCAGACTTTCGAGGCGTATTCTGCCGCCCATATTCGCGGGATGGGGCTGACGCCGCCGCAATTCGACATTATCGCCACGCTCGGCAACACGTCGGGGATGACCGCCACCGAGCTCGGCGACAGGACGCTCATCACCAAGGGCACGCTTACCGGCGTGGTCGACCGTCTGGCCGCACGCGGGTGGGTGGAACGCGTGGCGCACGAAAGCGACGGCCGCAGTCAGATCATTCGCCTGACGCAATCGGGTGAGGCCCTGTTTGCCAGGGTATTCCCGGCGCATCTGGCCTACATGGAAGCCTGCTTCGCCGGCGTGCCGGCTGCCGGGCATGCGCGCTGGCAATCGGCCTTGCGCACGCTGCAACAAATTTTTAAAAAGGAGACTGTATGAGCACCGCACAGCGTTACCCGACCCCGGCCGTCGTCTTGCACTGGCTGGTGGCCCTGCTGATCTTTGTGGCGTTTCCGCTTGGCGTGTACATGCACGAGCTGCCGGCATCGCCCGACAAGCTCAAGCTCTACAGCTATCACAAGTGGATCGGCATCACGATCCTGATGCTGGCGGCGGCGCGGGTGATGTGGCGGACAACCTATACGCCGCCTGCCTTGCCGGCCAGCATGGCCCAGTGGCAGCACCGGGTGACGCATATCGTGCATGGCCTGCTCTATATGCTGATTCTTGCGATCCCGCTGTCGGGCTGGCTGATGAGTTCGGCCAAAGGCTTTCAGACCGTATGGTTTGGCGTGCTGCCCTTGCCCGACCTGGTCGGCAAGGACAAGGCATTGGGTGAACTGCTCGCCGGGGTGCATCAGGTCCTGAACTTCAGCTTGCTGGTCCTGGTCTTTCTGCACGTGGCCGCTGCGCTCAAACATCATTTCATCGAGCGCCAGCCTTTCCTGCAGCGTATGAGTCTCGGCAAAAAGGGGCAGCCATGAGCATGAAACGCATATTCAACGCGCTGGCCCTGCTGGCCGTGCTGGCGTCGCCTGCTGCGGGTGCGGTGGAATACCGCACCGTGCTGCCCGGACAAAGCGCAATCGGTTTCGAATTCAGCCAGATGGGGGTGCCGATCAAGGGCGGGTTCAAGCGCTTTGCCGTGCAGATGGCTTTCGATCCGGCCAGGCCCGAGGCCGGTCGCGCGCAGATCGATATCGATCTCGCGAGCATCGATGCCGGCTCGTCCGAGGCCGACGAGGAGTCCGCCGGCCGGCTGTGGTTCAACCGCAGCGCGTACCCGGGCGCGAAGTTCGTCTCCAGCCGGATCCGTGCGCTTGGCGGCAACCGCTACGAGATGCGCGGCACGCTCACGCTCAAGGGCCGCAGCCGCGAGATGATCGTGCCCGTGACCTTCAAACCCGGAAAAGCCGCAGCCACCTTTGACGGCGCCTTCATCCTCAGGCGTCTGGACTTTGGCATCGGTGAAGGCATGTGGACCGATGTCGCCACGGTCGCCAACGAAGTCCAGGTCACCTTCCGTATTGCCGCCAGCGGCAAATAACCCGTTGTTCATTACCCTCAGGAGTTCACATGAAACGTCTTGCCACGCTGCCCGCCCTGCTTGTTTTTGCTGCTTCCGTCCAGGCCGAGCCTGTCACCTTCAAGATCGACAACAGCCATACCTATCCGCATTTCACTTATAGCCACTTCGGGTTTTCCAAGCAGACCCACAAGTTCGACAAAACCAGCGGCAAGGTGGTGATCGACCGTGCGGCCCAGACCGGCTCGGCTGATGTCAGCATCGATGTTGCGTCGGTCAATACCGGTTTTGCCCTGTTCGACGAGCACATCCAGGCCGAGGATTACTTTCATACCGCCAAATACCCGACGATCACCTTCAAGTCCGACAAGATGGCGTTCAAGGGCGATCAGCCTGTGAGCCTGACGGGCGATCTCACCATCAAGGGGGTGACCAAACCGGTGACGCTCGCCATTACCCACTTCAAGTGCATGCCGCACCCGATGCTGAAGGTGGAAGCCTGCGGCGCCAACGCGACGGCCGAGGTCAAGCGCTCCGATTTCAACATGGGCAAGAATGTGCCTTACGTCAGCGACGAGATCACGCTGTCCCTGGCGATCGAGGCATTCAAGGCCCCCGCCACCACGCAATAAGATCTGTCCGGCGAGACCTATCCGGCTTTCCCGGCAGGTTTGCCTGCCGGGAAAGGTCATATCCCTGTTCCCTGCAAGTTGGTCTGGCAGCTACCCCGTCGAGAAATATTCATAGCAGTCGTGCCGGTTGCCGAAAGCTCGGCAGTTCGACGCTGCCTGTTGGATTTCCGTCAGCGAAAGTCGGGGCCATGCCAGCTTCAGAATTGTCAGATACTGTAACCAATTGATTTATAAGGATGCGTGAAAAACCGGCTTGGGTCGGTCAGGGTGGCATAGCGGTTGCAAGTGATTGAGCACAGCCCGTCAGGGCAAGCAGCACTCAGGATCAGCCTGGCCCGGTAGTCGCCAGCGAACAATGTCCGGGTGCTCACTCACATAAGGAGCACCGAATGAAACGACTGGCCTTGCTGACCGTGCTTGTTGCATTTTCCGCTTTTGCACACGCCGCCCCCGAAATCTACGTCATCGATAACAGCCAGACCTCTTCGCAGTTCAGCTTCAACTCTCTGGGCGGATCCAGCCAGACTCACCGGTTCGACAAGGTCAGCGGCAAGGTGGTGTTCGATCCCGTTTCCAGGACCGGGACAGCTGAAGTGAACATCGATGCCAGCTCGGTGAATACGGGCCACCGGGTCTTTAACCACCACCTGCAAAGCGCTTCATTCTTCGACGCCGCCAATCACCCGACCATCACCTTCAAGTCCAGCAAGGCCGTACTGGATGATGAAGAAACCAGCATGGCAGGCGAACTGACGATCAAGGGGGTGACCCAGCCGGTGACACTGGCCATCAGCGGTTTTCAGTGCATGCAGGATCCGGTCTACAAGGTGGAGTCATGCGGCGCCCAGGCGACGGTGACCGTCAAGCGCTCGGATTTCAACATGGGCAAATTCGCTTTCCTGGCCAGCAACGAGATCACGCTGAACATGGCCATCAAGGCGGTCAAGATGTCATCCCTCATCCAGTTGGCGAGCCGGGACATCGGCAAGTAAGTAGAATGGCGTTTTGCTGTCCGGAACGCCACCCGTGGAACCCCATCAACTTGAACTGCTCGCGCCTGCGCGCGATGCCGATATCGGCATCGAAGCCATCAACCACGGCGCCGATGCGGTGTATATCGGCGGGCCGTCGTTTGGCGCGCGCGCGGCGGCAGCCAACGAAATAGCCGATATCGCACGGCTGGTGGCGCATGCGCACCGCTTCAATGCGCGGGTATTCGCCACCCTCAACACCATCCTGCGCGACGACGAACTGGAACCGGCGAGACAGCAGATCTGGCAGCTTTACGAAGCCGGGATCGATGCACTGATCATCCAGGACATGGGCCTGCTGGAACTCGACCTGCCGCCGATCCAGCTGCACGCCAGCACCCAGACCGATATCCGTACCCCGGAAAAGGCCCGCTTCCTGCAGGATGTGGGGCTTTCCCAGATCGTGTTGGCGCGCGAACTCGACCTTGGCCAGATCGCCGCCATCCGTGCCGCCACGCGTCCCGGGACCACGCTGGAATTCTTCATCCACGGTGCGCTGTGCGTGGCCTACAGCGGCCAGTGCTACATCAGCCACGCCCACACCGGACGCAGCGCCAACCGCGGCGATTGCTCGCAGGCGTGCCGCCTGCCGTATCAGGTGACCGATATGGAGGGCAGGGTGGTCGCGCACGACAAGCATGTGCTGTCGATGAAGGACAACAACCAGAGCGACAACCTCGAAGCCCTGATCGACGCCGGCATCCGCAGCTTCAAGATCGAAGGCCGCTACAAGGACATGGGCTACGTGAAGAACATCACCGCCCATTACCGCACCCTGCTGGATGAGATCATCGAGCACCGTCCGGAGTTCGCGCGCGCGTCAGCGGGACGGACCACGTTCAGCTTCACGCCCGATCCCGAGCAGAACTTCAACCGCGAGTTCACCGATTATTTTGTCGGCGGGCGCAAGGACGATATCGGCGCGTTCGATACGCCGAAAAATCCCGGCTTGCCGATCGGCTACGTGAGCAAGGTCGGCGACAAGTGGATCGAGTTGCACGCGGACGATTACGCCACGGTACTGAACAACGGCGACGGCCTCTGCTACTACACGCTGCAGAAGGACCTGGCCGGTCTGGCGATCAATCGCGCCGAGAAGGTGGGCGAGGGCACGTGGCGCGTGTTTCCGAAGGACCCGATGTCGGGTTTCAAGGACCTGCGTGCGGGCACGGCAGTCAGCCGGAATCGCGACATGAACTGGACCCGCATGCTCGACAAGGCCTCCAGCGAGCGCCGCATCGGCGTGTGGCTGCGGCTGGAGGAAACGGCCGATGGATTTGCGCTGACGCTGATCGACGAAGACGGTCATGCGGTCACGGCGACGGCGGCCCATCCCAGAGAGGCCGCCAGGGATGCGTCCAGGGTCGATGCCGGTTTGCGCGAGCACCTCGGCAAGCTGGGCGCTACGCCGTTTGCTGCGATGGGCATTGCGCTGGAACTGACGCAGCCCTGGTTTGTTCCGGCCTCATTCATCAATGCCTTGCGCCGCGAAGCCGTCGCCGCGCTGGAAGCCGGACGCAAGGCCGCCTACATTCGACCCGGGCGCGCCCTGCCGGTCGAGCCGCCTGCCACCTATCCCGAAGACACGCTGACCTATCTGGCCAATGTCTACAACCACAAGGCGCGGGATTTTTATGCCAGGCATGGCGTGCAGGTGATTGCCGCTTCCTACGAAAGCCACGAGGAAACCGGCGAGGTGTCGCTGATGATCACCAAGCACTGCGTGCGCTATTCGCTGAGCCTGTGCCCCAAGCAGGCCAAGGGCGTGACCGGCGTGCAGGGCACGGTACGCGCCGCGCCGCTGACGCTGATCAATGGCAGCGAAAAACTCACGCTGCGCTTCGACTGCAAACCATGCGAGATGCACGTCGTGGGGAAACTGAAACCGGCGGTGGCAAAAAACAGCGTCACGCCTCTGACCTTCTACAGGACCCGTCCCGAGGCGTAATGTCTGCGCGCTTATTCAGCGCGCGATGGCAGGGTCTTGGCCAGCTTGATGATGAACGCAGTATGCTGCGCCTCGGCCTGTTGATACGCCGTAATCATGCGTTCGGCATCGTCGGTCAGATGGCTGCCGGCGGGGCCGCTTTCCACCAGAGGGGATTGCCAGGCAGCGTTCATCGAGTCGACTGCATCCCACGCGGCCTTGTAGCTCATTTTCATGGAGCGGGCGGCTTTGGAAATGGAACCGGTCTCGCGGATGCGCTGCAGCAGCTCGATACGGCCGCGTCCAAGAAAGTTCTTGCCGTCGAGCGTCAGCCAGAAACGGCCGTCTGCCTTGAGTTGTGCTGCTTTCGATTGCTTCGCCATGCGGGCGAGTGTAGCAAACGATCCTTGCGGCTTGCTGGCTCTTGGCCGAAAATCAGGCTTTGCCATTTTCAGAAGCTGTCATGAAAAAATTACTTGTTGCATGGGCCATGCTCTGGCTGCCATTGTCGGCGTGGGCTGTCGAAGACTTTGTGGTGGTGTTCAAGACCCAGGGAAATTATCAGGATGTGCGCGACATGCTCGAGATCGCGATCGAGAGCAAGGGCCTGAAAATCACCAATACCAACATGGTGGCCAATATGCTGGAGCGCACCGGGGAGGTGGTCGGTTCGACCAAGCTGCTCTATACGGGCGGCGAACAATTGAATTTCTGCAGCGCCACGATTTCGCGCCACATGATGGACGCTGATCCGCATGCCATGGTGTTGTGCCCGTACAGCATTTCTGTATACGCGATGCCCAACGACAAGAACGTGTATCTGGCCTATCGCAAGCCGGCTTCCACCAAGAATCCGGCGCTGAAAAAGTCGCTGATGGAAGTGGAAGCGCTGCTGGTCGAGATCATCAAGGACGTCCTGTAAATGCCAGCTGAGAGGCTGACTGGCCAGGATGGTGCATGAATCAGCCTGACGCATCCCGCCCATGACGGCCTTTTTCGCGATTGGCCTGGGTGCGGCCATCGGTGCCTGGCTGCGCTGGGGACTGGGGCTCTGGCTCAATCCCGCTTTTCCTTCCGTGCCGCTCGGCACGCTGGCCGCCAACCTGATCGGCGGTTATTTGATTGGCCTGGTGATCGCCTGGTTTTCCGAACATCCCGGCCTGCCGCCCGAGGCACGGCTTTTTCTCATTACCGGCCTGCTCGGCGGGCTGACCACGTTTTCCACGTTCTCGGCTGAAGTGGTCACCGCACTGATGCGCGGCCTGTGGATGACGGGCGGCTTGATCGCGCTGGCTCACACGGTGGGCTCCTTCC
>JAIOJU010000261.1 GCA_019911765.1 Thiobacillus sp. | reverse complement strand
CCGAGGAAGTGCGCGCGCAGTCCACGCGCACGCTCGACGTGATCGAAGGCCCGCTGATGGACGGCATGAACGTGGTCGGCGATCTGTTCGGTGCCGGCAAGATCTTCTGCGCCGGCACCATCACGCCGAGATCGATCACCTCGAAGTTGTTGCAGGCGAGCACCACGCCGACGATGTTCTTGCCGATGTCGTGCACGTCGCCCTTGACGGTCGCCATCACGATCTTGCCGTTGGACTTGCCGACATCGCCGGTGCGCTGTTTCTCGGCCTCGATCCAGGGCAGCAGGTAGGCCACCGCCTTCTTCATCACCCGCGCCGACTTGACCACCTGCGGCAGGAACATCTTGCCGGCGCCGAACAGGTCGCCGACCACGTTCATGCCGGCCATCGGCGGGCCTTCGATGACATGCAGCGGGCGCTCGGCTTCGAGCCGCGCGGCTTCGGTGTCCTCGACGATGAATTCGGTAATGCCCTGCACCAGCGCGTGACTCAGACGCTCGCTGACCGGCAGCTTGCGCCACGCCAGGTCGACGACGCGTTCCTTCGCGCCACCCTTGACGTTCTCGGCAAAGCTCACCAGCCGCTCGGTCGAATCCTCGCGGCGGTTCAGCAGCACGTCCTCGACACGTTCCTTCAGTTCCGGGTCGAGGTTGGCGTAGACGCCAAGCTGGCCGGCGTTGACGATGCCCATGTCCATGCCGGCCTGGATCGCGTGATACAGGAAAGCCGTGTGGATCGCCTCGCGCACTGCGTCGTTGCCGCGGAACGAGAAGCTGACGTTCGATACGCCGCCCGAGATATGCGCGTGCGGCAGGTTCTGGCGGATCCAGCGCGTAGCCTCGATGAAATCGACGGCGTAGTTGGCGTGTTCCTCGATGCCGGTGGCGACCGCGAAAATGTTCGGATCGAAGATGATGTCTTCGGCCGGGAAGCCGACGGTCTCGGTCAAGAGCTTGTAGGCGCGGGCGCAGATTTCGGTCTTGCGCGCATAGGTGTCGGCCTGGCCCACTTCATCGAAGGCCATCACGATCACCGCCGCGCCATAGCGCAGGCACAGCTTGGCGCGTTCGATGAATTCGGCCTCGCCTTCCTTCATCGAGATGGAATTAACAATCCCCTTGCCCTGGATGCACTTGAGGCCGGCCTCGATCACGCTCCATTTTGATGAATCGAGCATGATGGGCACGCGCGCGATGTCGGGCTCCGACGCGATCAGCAGCAGGAAGCGCACCATCGCCGCCTCGGCGTCGAGCATGCCTTCGTCCATGTTGATGTCGATGACCTGGGCGCCGTTTTCCACCTGCTGGCGCGCCACGTCAAGCGCCTTGTCGTATTCGCCATTGAGGATCAGGCGGGCGAAGGCCTTGGATCCGGTGACGTTGGTGCGCTCGCCGACGTTGACGAACAGCGAGTTCTTGTCGACGTTGAACGGCTCCAGCCCGGACAGCCGCATTGCCGGTTCCAGCACGGGCGGCACGCGCGGGGCCACGCCTTCGACCGCTTTTGCAATCGCCTCGATATGCGCGGGCGAGGTGCCGCAGCAGCCGCCGACCACGTTGAGCAAGCCCGAGCGTGCCCACTCGCCGATGTGCACCGCCATTTCGGCGCCATTCATGTCGTATTCGCCAAAGGCGTTGGGCAGGCCGGCGTTGGGATGGGCCGAGATCAGTGCATCGGCCTTGCTGGACAGCTCGGCCACATACTGGCGCAGCAGGTCGGGGCCGAGCGCGCAGTTCAGGCCGATCGACAGCGGCCGGGCGTGGCGCACCGAGTTCCAGAATGCTTCGCCGGTCTGGCCCGAGAGCGTGCGGCCAGAGGCATCGGTGATGGTGCCGGAGATCATCACCGGTAGCCGCATGTTGTTGAGGTCGAAATACTCTTCAATCGCAAACAGCGCGGCCTTGGCGTTCAGCGTGTCGAAAATCGTCTCGACCATCAGGATGTCGGCACCGCCCTTGATCAGGCCGTCGATCGCTTCCAGATAGGCCACGCGCAACTGGTCGAAGGTGACATTGCGGAAGCCCGGGTCGTTGACGTCGGGTGAAATGGTTGCAGTGCGCGAGGTGGGGCCGAGCACGCCGGCAACGAAGCGCGGCTTGTCCGGATTCGCTGCGGTGGCTTCATCAGCCGCTTCGCGTGCGAGCCGGGCGGCGGCAAAGTTGAGCTCGGCCACCAGGTCTTCCATGTGGTAATCCGCCATCGAAATCGAGGTGGCGTTGAAGCTGTTGGTCTCCAGGATGTCCGCGCCGGCCGCCAGATATTCGGCGTGGATGGCCTTGATGATGTGCGGTTGCGTCAGGCACAGCAGATCGTTGTTGCCTTTCAGGTCATGCGCAAAATCGGCAAAGCGCGTACCGCGATAATCGGCCTCTTCGAGCTTGTATGACTGGATCATCGTCCCCATCGCGCCGTCGAGGATCAGGATGCGTTGGGCAAGTTGGGCGTGCAGCAGGGCGGTGCGGGACATGGCAGGGTCGGACTGGGAAAACGCGCATTATATAAGGTGCACGGAACGCTGGCCCGGACACGCGAGGCGGGGTGTGGGATGAAACCACATCACCCGGGACAATTTCTCAACAGTTCGGCCATCAATTGCAGCCTGAATTCCGCGTGGTTGCGGATCAGGCACCGGGCACGATGCTTGCCTCAAGATATCGAATAACAAATGAGGACGGTGCGATGGTTGCTGTGAAATGGTCGAAACTTCTTCTTGCGGGTGTGCTGTTCGTTCCCCTGGCGTATGCCGATTCGGCTGTGGAGGCCTCGCGTTATTACGAAGATGCGCTCAAACGCTATGAGCGTCATGATGATGCCGGCGCCATCATCCAGCTTAAAAATGCGCTCAAGGCGGATAACCGCATGCTGCCCGCACTGGTGCTGATGGGACAGGCACATTTGCGGGCAGGCGATCCGGCAGCTGCCGAGCGGGTGCTCGCCGATGCGGAAAGGCTGGGTGCCGCGCGCGGACAGATTGCCACGCTGCAGGCGCAGGCTTATCTTGCCCAGGGCAAGACGCGACTCATGCTCGAAAAATTTGGCGCCGATGGCCTGCCGCCCGATGCCCGCCTGGACATGCTGATGATGCGCGGGCAGGCGCAGCTCAACCTGAGCCAGCTCGATGCGGCGATGACATCGGCCAGGCAGGCCGCGCAGATGCCAGGCGGATCGGCACGTGCGTTGGCGCTGCAGGCACGTATTCATCTGAACGCGGGGCGCCCGCAGGAAGCGCAAGCGGTGGCACAGGAAGCATTGCGCATATCGCCGCGCGACGCCGATGCGATCAACATGCAGGCATCGATTCTGCACCTGCGTGGGGAATTGGAGGCGGCGGCTCGCGAGTATGGCCGGGCATTGGAGGTACAGCCCGATTATCTCGATGCGCGTCTGGCGCGGGCGGGCATCCTGCTGGATTTGCAGCGCGACCGCGAACTCAAGCAAGATCTCGATTACCTGCAAAGCCATTTTGCATACGATCCACGGGGCGCCTATCTGCGCGCGCTGTATTTCAGCCGGCAGGGCGACGAGGCCCGCGCTCGCGCTGCGCTGCAGGAAGCGACACGTACCCTGGGCAAGCTTGCCCCCGAATTTCTTGCGGCCAGCGCTCAACTGCAATTGCTGGGCGGATTGGCACACCATGCCCTGGGTGAATTCGAACGCGCCAAGACCTTTCTCGGCACGTATCTGGAAAAGCATCCGCGCGATGTGGGCGCCCGCAAACTGATGGGCAGTATTTATCTGGCCGAGCATCAGTACGATCGCGCCACCACCATGTTGCAGCCTGCGCTACGCGAGCAGCCCGATGACGCCAAGGTGTTGGCCATGCTGGGCGAAGCCGCCATGCGTCAGGGCAATCCAGGCAAGGCGGCGCGGCTTTTTCAGGAGGCCTCGGAGGCGCACAACAGCGCCGACATCCAGACTGGTCTTGGCGTCAGCCTGATCAGCGCCGGGCAGCAAGAAGCGGGATTTCAGGCGCTGGTTCGTGCTTATGAGAAGGCGCCGGCCTCTACCCAGTCGGCGATTCCCTATGCGCTGGCGCTCCTCAAGCGAGGTGATCCGCGCAAGGCAGGCACCGTGGTTGAGGGCATCATCAAGCGTGAACCCAAAAATGTCGCCATGCTGAACCTGTTGGGCATCACTCGCCTGGCCACGGGTGATCGCGCAGGCGCGCGCGCGGCCTATGGCGCGGCGATCAAGGCGGCCCCCAGCTTTTACCCGGCGCACCTGAATTTGGCGCGCATCGACGAACTCGACAGGCAGACTGCTCGTGCGCATAAGCGTTATCTCGGTATCCTGAAAGTTGCCCCGGCACATATCGATGCCATGCTCGAACTGGCCCGGCTGGACGAGTCGCTGGGCCGCCCCGCCGAGGCATTGCGCTGGCTTGAAAAGGCACGCAGTGTGCGCAGCAAGGATATCCGTACCCATCTCGCACTCAGTGCTTTCTATCTGCGCCAGGGACAGCCCCGGCAGGCACTGGATATCGCCAAGGATGCGCAGGCCCAGGCACCAGACAATCCCCATACCCTGCTGGCGCTGGTGCAATCGAATATCGCGGTTGGAAATGGCGATGCCGCCCGCAATCTGCTGCGGCATCTTGTACAGGTCGTGGCCTTTCAGCCCGAACGCCTGACCCAGGCCGCCACACTGCAAGCCCAGGTGGGCGATATGGAATCGGCGCGTTACGCGTTGAGCAAGGCGTTGTTGGCCGATTCGAACTATGTGCCCGCGCTGGCGCTTCAGATACGTCTGGATCTGCAAAGCGGCAAGACCGGTGAGGCCGAGAAACAGGCGCAAGCCTTGCTCGGCAAGCCTGGCGCGGCCGCTGAAGCCCGGCGATTGCTGGGTGAAATCCGCATGGCCCAGAAGCGCTACCCTGAAGCAATCGCCGCCTATCGTGAAGCCAGTGCCCAAAATCCCACCGAGGCCAGTGTGTTCGGGCTGTTTGATGCCTTGATGGCCTCAGGCCAGGCCGCAGATGCGGCCACCTTGATGTCCGGGTGGCGTGACAGCCATCCGCAAAGCCGTCTGGCCGCCCATGCCTTGGGTGAAGCCTGGCTGGCGTTGAAGGATGTCACGCGTGCGCGGGCGGTCTACACCGAACTGGTGCGTGTCGATCCCAAAGATGCGCGTGCGCACAACAATCTTGCCCATGTGCTGCTGCAACTGGGTGAGCCCGCCGCGCTTGTGCATGCCGAGAAGGCCCGTGCGCTCGCCCCCAACCAGCCGCAGGTCAACGACACGCTGGGTTGGGTGCTGGTGCAGCAGGGGCAGTTGGAAAAAGGCTTGCGCTACTTGCGCGAAGCGGCGTTGCGTGCGCCAGAAGACAAGGGTATCCAGAGCCATCTCAACGAAACCCTGGCGAGACTCAAGCGGCCTTGAAGCGTGTGTTGTCGGGTTTTTTTACAAGCCCCGGCTGCTTTATTGGGCGGGTATTTGTAAGTCAATGAAATAAAACGGAATTTAAATTATTGGCATCATGCTTGCTAGTAACTCATCAAACAGTACTGTGACCTCACGGAATTAATACAATGAAAACCATTCGGAACATCAGCTCACTCCCGGCATTCGTGTGTTTGGCCTTGGCAAGTGGTGTGGCCAGCGCCGCTACATGGACCTACAGCAGCACATCGCCCGTCACAAATTCGGGCTTGTCCGCGACGGCAACGGCTTTTTCGGCGGCCAATAATTCGACCGCCACGATAGCGGCAACGACCGCTTATTACGGGGGTGGCCTGGGTGTAACGTCCAGCGGAGAAGTGACCACATCCCCTCAGCACGCAATCGACAACAACGGCGTCATTGAAACCGTCATGCTCTCCTTCTCCGATGGGGTGAGTGGCATCTCCAGTGCCGACAAGGTCAACCTCACATCGGTGAAATTTGGTTGGGCCAGCGGGGATTCCGATTTCAGCGTTTATGCCTACACTGGATCGAGTTCTACGCCTTCACCGTCAGGCTTGTCCTATGCGAGCTTGACCAGCAACGGCTGGACGCTGATTGGCCAATACAACGGCGGATCCTCGGCCGCCACCTACAATCTCAATACCAGCGTGTATTCAAGCAACTGGCTGATTGGCGCAAATAACGGTCTGGGCACAAGCAGGGATACAGGTGATGACTATTTCAAACTCGCCAGCGTGACGGGCACGAAATGCCCGACCTCAGGAACGCTTCCCAATGGATGCGGAAATGGCGGTGGCACACCCGGCGGCGTTCCCGAGCCAGGCACCATCCTGCTGATGGGCGCAGGCTTGCTGGGTTTGACCCGCATGTCGCGCCGCAAAGCGGCCTGAGATTGCCGAAGTGCTCCAAAGCCCGCGCAAGCGGGCTTTTTTCATTGTGCCGTGTTGTCCGGGTAAGCTTGCTGCTATGGTGAAATCACGATGCCCCAGGAGTCTTGTATGAAGCACTTTAATCCGATCGAGGCTCACGCCTTCTTGCAGTCACATCCCGAAGCGGTATTCATCGACTGCAGGTCAGAAATCGAGTATCTGTTTGTCGGCCATCCAATAGGCGCGATCCATATCGCCTGGCAGGATGGCCCCGACTGGGATGTGAACCCGGATTTCCTTGGGCACTCACGCAAGGCCGCATCCGTTAATCGGCCGGTGGTGCTGATCTGCCGTTCTGGGCGGCGTTCGATGGATGCCGGGCGCTATCTCGAGAAATACGGGTTTCCCGAGGTGTATAACGTGCAGCATGGTTTCGAGGGTGACATGGACGAAGCGCGCCACCGCTGCACGAAAAACGGCTGGCGTTTTGATGGCTTGCCGTGGGAACAGACTTGAAGGTATTTCCTGGCCTGGCAATACGCCCCGCCTGGCGCATGGCACTGGCCGCATGCCTGGTGTTCACTGTCACTGGCTGTGCAAGCTTCCCCGACGCTGCGCAGGAAATGGACGCGCCCCATACCCAGGTTGTGGCGTTTGAAGGCGCGCGCGGCCCGGTCTCCGACAGCAGGAGCGCAGCCATCATCGATAAACTCGAGGACTCGTCAGGCGATAGCGGCATCCTGCAGAAGCACCTCGCGATGGAGCAGGCGATCAACATCGACAGTCCGCTGGTGCTGGGCAACAAGCTGACCCTGCTGCAGGACGGTCCCGCGACCTACCAGGCGATGTTCGCGGCCATGCGCGCGGCCAAAGATCACATCCATCTGGAAACCTACATTTTTGAAGACGACGACATCGGGCAGCAGTTCGCCGACCTGCTGCTGGAACGACAGGGCGCCGGCGTCCAGGTCAATCTGATCTACGACAGCGTCGGCTGCCTGAATACGCCCAGGGAATTTTTTGATCGCCTGAGCGCCGGTGGCATCCAGGTGCTCGAGTACAACCCGGTCAACCCGCTGGCCGGGAAAAAGAAGGAATGGCTGCTGAACAATCGCGACCACCGCAAGTTGCTGGTGGTCGACGGCCGCATCGCCTTCATCGGTGGCATCAATATCAGTGCATCCTATTCCAGCGGTTCCTCCAGGCGGTCGGCCCGTAAACCGGCGGCAAATGCTCCGGGGTGGCGGGATACCCACCTGCAGATCGAGGGCCCGGTGGTGGCTGAATTCCAGAAACTGTTCCTGGACACCTGGCGCAAGCAAAAGGGCCCACCGCTGGACGGGAAAACCCACTTCCCCTCACTCGACAGGCAGGGTGACGAGATCGTGCGTGCCATCGGCAGTGTTTCCGGCGATCCCGGCAACCTGATCTATCTCACGCTGCTGTCGGTGATCGAACATGCGGAGCGGCAGGTTCATATCACCAACGCCTATTTCGCACCCGATCCGCAATTCCTCAAGGCCCTGAGCGACGCAGCGCAGCGCGGCGTGGGCGTGAAGCTGGTTTTGCCGAGTCAGACCGATTCCTGGGCAGTGTTCCACGCCGGGCGTTCACATTATTCGAAGTTGTTGCGTGCCGGCGTGAAGATCTACGAGCGGCGTGGTGCCGTGATGCATTCCAAGACCGCCTCCATCGACGGCGTCTGGTCGACCATCGGTTCGACCAATCTGGATTGGCGCAGCTTCCTGCACAACGATGAAATCAACGCATCGATCCTGGGGCGCGATTTTGCCCGGCAAATGGATGCCATGTTCGCCCGGGATCTGGCGGAGTCGGATGCCATCGATCTTGAGCGCTGGGAGCAGCGGTCGCTGCTGTTGCGATTGAAAGAGGGGGTGGCGCGGCTAGCCGAATACTGGCTCTAGTGTCACGAACCAAAAATAACGAAGCATGAAACAGCGTCTTTTTCCGCCATGCGTCGTTGCAGCCCCTTGCCGTATACCCCATACGGCTGCGGGTCTGCGCCTAGCCTGACGAAAAAATCCATCTGTTTCATTTGTTCCGCTATTTCCGGTTCGTGACACTAGTACGACAACCCAGGGGGTGCTACTACTTGACCGTGTTGGGTTCGAGAGGATTGCGGTGTCCGGCGTGTGGTTCATCCGGGTCCCTGAATCAACAGGGCACGTCGCTTCACGCGCAGATTTCCCTCCCAGCCACAGTCCTTCGAACGGCAACGGTAGCGGCTGACGCTGATGAACATGCTTGCGAGCAAATCGGCAAACCGCCGCGGTACGCGGGTTGCCATGCCGTTACAACGGGGACATGCGCATCCGGGCGAGGAATAGCTGGCGTACTCGGGCCGGCCGATATCACGTGAAATCGGCGTATTCATGACGTTGGAACCCCGGGTCATGCGGAATCAGCCGGACGGTTGTCCTGGCCGCGCAGTTCAAAATGCTTGATCTGCGCTTCGGCCTCGTCCTGCGTGATGCCGTAGGCCTCCTGGATCGTGCCCGCCAGTTCGGTGCGCTTGCCGGCAATCACGTCGAGGTGATCGTCGGTGAGCTTGCCCCACTGCGCTTTCACTTCGCCCTTGAACTGTTTCCAGTTGCCTTCAACGATATTCCAGTTCATATCCACTCCTTCAGTTCGAGGCCCGACTGGCGAAATGGCCAATCGGGTTTATTTCCTTGCTACCGGATTTGCGTCAATCGCCGACTTCGTGGCCGATGATGCCGCCGACGGCTGCACCGCCAACGGTCCCGATCGCGCTGCCGCCCGTCAGAACGGCTCCGCCGACGGCACCGACGCCCGCACCGACCGCGGTGCTCTTGTCCTGTGCCGACATACCGGCACAGCCGCCCAGGCCGAGCAGCAGGGCCGCGGCCACTGTCCCGATTGCATATTCATGTAGGGTTTTCATTGGATTGCCTCTTTCTTCAATAGTGGGTTTCCGGCGCGTTGTGCGCCGGTCGATTGCGAATTACTGGCCGAACTTCACCTTCGCTTCATTCACGCAAACAGCTTTCGCATTGCCTGCGTAGGTGTCGCACTTTTCCTTCGCCACCTTGTACTGGGCGCCAAGCTTGTCTTCCGCGGCGTCCTTGCGGGCATCGGCCGACTTCTCGTTGGCGGTGGCGTTCGCATCCGCGGTCTTCATCTGGGCCCTGGCGTCGGCCTTGGCGGCAGTCTCAACTGACTTTGCTTCCTTCATGCAGACATCCTTGGTGTTGCCTGCCCTGTCGTCGCAGCGTTCCTTCGCCAGTTCATACTCGGCATCCGCCCTGACGACACGCGCCTGGTGGCGGTTCTCCGGGGTGGGTTTGTAGCTGGCTTCGAGTTCGGCCAGCGCGACCTTTTCGTTGCCCTTGGCGCCGGCCATGCAGATGTCGTTCGGGTTGCCGGACAGCGAATCGCAACTCGCCTTGGCCAGCTTGTAGTCGGCCGCGATCTTGTCCTTGACGGACAGGTAATTGTCTTTCGACACGTTCTGCGCCATGGCACCGGCGCTGAACGTGAGGCTGACCGCAAACGCGATCGCATGGATATTGAGTGTATTCACTGATGTTCCTTTGCTTCTCTTTGCCAAGAGCGCGCTGCTTCAGGCAGTGCGCTTTGCCACGGTGCAGACATTGCACGCATGTTGACTTCGATGCTTGAAGCATATGGAGAAACGCTTTCAGCGTCTGTCTGCTGACGCACACAGTGGGCAATCGGGCATCACTCCGGCTGCCGTGCCGTGCCGTGCCGTGCCGTGCCGGGCGAAGCCTGTTTGCGCGCTGTCGCCTATTAACCTCTATACTGAACATGCCTTGAGCATCCGATCCGGCCACCTCGGTGAGACGGTTCGATCATTGCCAATAAAGGGAGACTGATCTTGAACGACCCGCATGGCCCGCGCCAGAACCACCTTCTCGCAGCCCTGCCGGAACATGAATACGAGCGGCTGCTTCCCAATCTGGAAGCGGTTCCGATGCCGCTCGGGCAGGTGCTCTACGAGTCGGGCGAGCAGATGCGCTACGTGTATTTCCCTACCGATTCGATCGTCTCCCTGCTGTATGTGATGGAGGATGGCGCATCAGCCGAAATCGCCGTGGTCGGCAATGAAGGCCTGGTGGGTGTCTCCCTCTTCATGGGTGGCGAAACCACCCCCAGCCGGGCCATCGTGCAAAGCACTGGCCACGCCTATCGGCTCAAGGGCCGACTACTGAAGGATGAGTTCCGCCGTTTCGGCGGACGCCGTGCTGGCGTATTTCATGATTTGTTGCTGCGCTATACCCAGGCACTGCTGACGCAGATGGCGCAGACGGCGGTGTGCAACCGCCATCATTCGCTCGACCAGCAGTTCTGCCGCTGGCTGTTGCTGAGCCTCGACCGCCTGTCCTCCCACGAACTGGTCATGACCCAGGAACTGATCGCCAACATGCTCGGGGTGCGCCGCGAGGGGGTCACCGAGGCCGCCGGCAACGTGCAGCGGGCCGGCCTGATTTCATACAACCGTGGCCACATCACCGTGCTCGACCGGCCCGGCCTGGAGGCACGGGCCTGCGAGTGCTACGCGGTGGTCAAGAAGGAATTCGACCGCCTGCTTCCCTACGTCAGCGACCGGTAAGCCGACTGCCCTGGGGCGGTCTCGCCTGCTCCTTGCGGTAGTACCCTACCGGCTGGCAGTGTCACTCTGTGCGCTACCGTCCAGACACGTCCCCACGTATCCGACACTCTGCGGAAAGCCGATCCTGGGAAAGATGCTGCGCCTCGGGTTCGCCACCGTCATCGGCATGGCCTCGCCGCCTGCCTGCCGGATTCCCCACCCTCAGGAGTGTCCACGTGCCGCGCATCCAGCCTGTCCCCGCCACCAATCGCCTGCTCGAAGCCTTGCCGCGCAAGGTTCGCCAGCGTTTTATGGAAGGGTGCGAACCGGTCGAACTGGGGTTTGCAGAGGTCCTGGCCGAACCGGGCGAGCGCATTCGTCATGTGTTCTTTCCAACAGAAAGTTTCGTGTCCCTGACCACGCCGGTCGATGGTTGCTCCAGCCTGGAGGTTGGCCTGGTCGGCGACGAAGGCATGCTCGGGGTCACCCTTATCCTCGGGGTGGAGGTGTCGCCGCTGCATGCCGTGGTGCAGGGTGCAGGCCCGGCGCTGCGGATGAAGACTGCGACGTTTCGACGCGAACTCGCATCGAGCCCCGCATTGCAGCGGGAACTGAAGCGCTATCTCTATGTGGTGATGGGCCAGATTGCGCAAACCGCGGCCTGCACCCGTTTCCATGTGGTGGAAGCGCGACTCGCCCGCTGGCTCCTGATGACGGAGGACCGGGCGCACTCGGACGCGTTTCATGTCACGCATGAATTCCTCGCCTACATGCTCGGCGTGCGCCGTGTCGGCGTCACCAAGGCCGCCAGCTCGCTACAGGAGCGCAAACTGATCAGCTATCGCCGCGGGGACATCACGGTGCTGGATCGCAAGGGGC
>JAIOJU010000260.1 GCA_019911765.1 Thiobacillus sp. | reverse complement strand
ATGATTGTCGGGGTGGCCTTGGCTGCGGCATGGTTCGCCGACTCCGGGAGCAATAAATCCGATCAGGCTCCTGTGGACAAGCCGGAACAGGTCAGCCTCAACTTGGCTGTTCCGGGGCAGCAACTGAACGACAAGGATGTTTGGCGGGCGAACGAAGCATCAAAGATCGAGGCGCTAAACAAGGAAATCGCCGCGATCAAGCAGAACATGGTGAATAGCCCACAAAGTAGTGGCGGAGCCATGCAAGGCACCGCCGGAGCGGGAATCAACGAAGTGCCGATGCCTCCCCCAGCAGCGGTAATTCAGCCCGGCGGCAATTTACGCCCGCTGCAACCCATGGGTTCGGCGGCATTGCCGCCCCCTCTCCCACCGCCTTCTGGAAGGCCTGGGCAGTTCGCACAGCCTGGAATGGATCCGAACGCGCCCATGCAGCCCGTAGTGAAGCGCGCGTTCACGCTCGAAGTTTCAGATTCGACGGTGGCTTCGCCTGCCGCACCGCAGGCGCAGCCACAAGCCGCCGGCATGTCGTCCCCTCCAGTCAAGGAAGAGAAGACATCGGCTGAGAACTATCTTCCTGCCGGGACGTTCATGCGCGTGGTGTTACTGGCGGGTCTGGATGCGCCGACGGGTGGACAGGCACAAAACAATCCGCATCCGATTCTGATGCGGGTGCTCGATCCAGCCCAGTTGCCCAATCGCTACTTGGCCGACATGAAAGATTGCGTGGTTACAGCCAATGGCTATGGCGATCTATCTTCTGAGCGTGCCTATGTGCGAACGGATCGCATGTCCTGCATCGACCAGAAAGGCGGTGCAGTTGATGTGTCAGTTAAAGGATATGTCGCAGGCGAAGATGGAAAAGCCGGTATGCGCGGAAGGCTGGTGACCAAGCAGGGTCAAGTGCTGGCAAATGCCTTCCTTGCAGGGATTGGCTCCGGGATTGGCGACGCATTCTCACAGTCATTAACAACAACCTCGGTCTCCCCGTTGGGCGCTACCAGTACGGTGAATACCGGGGAAATAGCGCAGTACGGCCTTGCGAAGGGGGTGGGCAATGCGATGGATACGCTCGCAAAGTATTACATCAAGCTGGCCGAACAGTTGTTCCCAATTATCGAGGTAGACGGTGGTCGCGTGGTCGACGTGGTGCTGACGCGCGGCGCGAGTGTCGAGAGACGGAAATGAACATGAGCCCCCAAACCAGAACAACTGCCCTGCTTACCCAACTTTTTCTTCTGTCCTGCATGCCGGGATTTGTGCTGGCTCAGGATGTGCAAAGTGATGCCACCACATTTGAGAGAACGATAAGGTCGAAAAATGACGTTGTAGATGCTTCCGTAATCGATGCTGGTGGTTTGACGCGGGAAAACGATCTGCTCGCGGTCCAGCGCAATCTGCGGTTGATGTACCCGAAGACACGCTTCGGAACGATTTCCCCCACCCCACTGCCGGGTATCTACGAAGTCGTGATGGGCCGCAATGTCGCTTTCGTGGAAGAGTCAGGGCGGTATTTCATTTTCGGGCGCATGTTCGACATGGAGAAGCAGGAGGACATCACCTCCGGAGCCGAGGCTGCGCAGCCAGCGTCACCGGCTGTCGATTTCGCCTCACTCCCGCTGCAACACGCGATCAAGAGCGTGCATGGCCAGGGTCGGCGGACGCTCGCAGTGTTCTCGGATCCGGACTGTCCGTACTGCAAGAAACTGGAGCAGGAGCTGGTGAAAGTGGATGACGTGACGGTCTACACCTTCCTCATGCCACTGGAGCAGCTTCATCCTGATTCGCGCGCGAAGGCCGATGCGGTCTGGTGCAGCAAGGATCGCTCGGCCGCCTGGTCCGCCCTGATGCTTGAGGGCACGGTTCCCAAAAAGACCAAGGGCTGTGAAGCGCCGCATCAAGTGGTTCTGCCTCTGGCTGAGAAGTTGGGGGTTAGCGGTACACCTTTCCTGGTGGCGAGTGATGGCCGAACCATGCCGGGAGCTGCGGCTGCCGCGCGAATTTCCGCTTGGCTAGATGCCGTGAAGAAGCCTGTCGCAGCCAATGTACAGGGAGGCACACAATGAAGATAGCGCATCTATCGCTCGCCGCCGTGACCTTGATGAGCGCGGGTTGTTCTTCATTCTCTGGACTCTCTGGTTCGAAGTCGGAACTGGCTTGCAAAGCTCCTGATGGAGTGATCTGCACGTCGGTTTCCGGCATTTACGCAAACTCCCTGGCCGAGGCCTTGCCGGGACAGCAACAACCGAAATCCCAGGATAAACCTTCTCAGGATGCTGGCAGCAAGGATTCAAAAGATGACGCGACGATGCCGCCTCCTGGCTATTTCTCCCCTCGCGACCTGGCGACGCCGAACAGCGGCGATCCGATTCGCATGGCGCCGTTGGTGCTGCGTGTATGGATCGCACCTTGGGAGGATACGGACGGCGATCTGCACGATCAGCACTATCTCTACACCGTGGTCCACCAGGGCAAGTGGCTGATCGAAACCAACCAGCAGCAGATTCGTGACGCGTACAAGCCGGTGTTCCCGCTCAGGGTTAAGGAAAAGCCGGAAGAGGAACGTCCGGGTGCAGATTACGCGATGCCCGGCGTATCGGGTCAGGGGGCCGGCAACCCATGATGTCCGCGCTAGCGCAACCATTTGTTTCGCTCAAATCGTGGCTGACGCGTGAGGACGAACTTGCGACGCCCTCTCCGGTGGCGGACGAGAACCATTTCACCACGCGACAGAGTTACAACCGCTTCTCTGACCTCTTGCCCTGGACAGGGTATTGGGAGACCGAGAAATTATTCGCCATTGAGGGCGAGGCAGAAGGCAGCATCGAAGCGATTGGCTACGCCATCGAAATGAACCCGCAGACAGGCGCTACAGACGACATGTCGCGCCTGATTCAGGAAATCTACCGGGACATGCCAGCCGGAGCCGGTGTGCAGGTTCAGTTGTGGGGAAGCCCGGACATTGATGCCTTCCTGAACGATTTTAAGAAGGTGGTGCGCCCCGAATTGCTACAGGACGACGCCCAGCGGTCATTGATTGCGCGCATGACGGCCGAGCGTTTCGCCCATTACAGGAAGGCATCCCTCGTTCCGCCCGTCAGCTCGCGCCCCAGCGTGATGCGTCGCTACCGGGTGCTGCTGTCTGTCGCGATGCCGGTGAAGGATGTGGAATACCGCACGCTGGAACGCATCATCGCCCTGCGCGATGCCCAGGTATCCAAACTCAAGACGTATTACCAGTTCGAGCGGGTCTGGGGGGCGGAAGATCTCATGTCCTGGGTGCGCACCATGTTGAATCCCGCACAACATTCTGCCGATCCGGTCTGCTATGACGACGGACAGTCATTACGCTACCAGGTGATTACCCGTGACACCGTGGCATCGGTGGGCAGGCTCGGCATCACCTTGCGCTCGCCAGACGGGGATGCGGTCTGTGTGCGTGCGCATTCGGCGCAAGGTTATCCGAAGCAGTTCGATCTGCATCAAGTCGCCAGCATGCTGGGAGACGCCAATAAGGGATCCATGGGCTACCCCTGCCCCTTCCTCATCACCATGGGGGCGCAGATTCTGAATTACGACGAGCACAAGAATCTTACGCATATGAAAACGGCTCGGGCGATTCAGGTTTCGGAAAGTCCGATGGGGAAAGCGCTGCCGGACGTGAGTAAGCGAGCTGCGGACTGGAAATTGTTGCAGAACGCCTACGACGAGGGGGGAGGTGCATTGCGTCTGTACCATCAGGTGCTGCTTTTCCCCAGTCCGGATGCCGTAGCCGAAGCGGATGAAGCGGCCAGAGCCATCTGGCGCAGCATGGGCTTCGCATTGAGCCCTGACACCTATATGCAGACCCAGGCGCTGATGTCCTCGCTGCCGATGGCACTCGGGCCCACCCTGCAACGCGACATCAAGATCGCGCAGCGGTTTTCCACCAAAACGACCGCCAACGCGGCCAATCTGTCGCCTGTTCTGGGTGAATGGCGTGGGGTCGGAGCGCCGGTGCTGACCTTCACTGGGCGTAATGGCCAGACCATAGGCGTGAATCTGTTCGACAACCCGTCTGGCAACTACAACGGTTGCGTGGTGGGAACGTCCGGGTCTGGCAAATCCGCATTCCTGAACGAGCTTGCCGAACGCTATCTGGCGATGGGGGCGAAGGTCTGGATTATCGACGTGGGCCGTTCCTACGAGAAGCTGTGCCACGCGCTCGGGGGTCAATACATCGAGTTCACCAAGGAAGCGAATGTCGTCCTCAACCCGTTCACCATGGTGAACGACATCGACGAAGACATGGAGATGTTGAAGCCGTTGATCGCCCAGATGATCTCCCCTGGACGCCGCCTGTCAGATTACGAGTTGTCCCAACTCGAACTGGCGATTCGTGGCCTTTGGGAAGAGCGCGGGCCACGATCGAGTATCGACCTTCTGGCGGAGAAGCTGAAGCTCGCCTGTCACGATGGCGGCACGCTTGAGCATGGCGAGGAAGAGGCCTGCGATCCGCGTATCCGCGATCTGGCGGTGCAACTGACTTCCTACACCTCACTGGGCAGCTACGGCCATTACTTTGAAGGCCAGCACACAGTCAATTTCAATTCCAATCTGGTGGTCCTGGAGCTGGAGGAATTGAAATCGAAGAAAGACCTGCAGGCGGTCGCCCTTTTTATCTTGATGTATCGCATCACCCAGGAAATGTACCTGGCCCCGCGTGAACAGCCCAAAGTGGTGATCCTGGATGAAGCCTGGGATCTGCTCACGGGCGGGCAGACGGGTGACTTCATTGAGGCGGGCTACCGCCGCGCCCGGAAATACGGCGGTGCCTTCCTGACGGGCACACAGGGCATCAACGACTACTACCGTAGCGCAGCCTCACAGGCCGCACTGGAAAACGCTGACTGGCTGTTCATGCTCCGGCAGAAGCAGGAATCCATTGCCAAGCTCGAAGAGAAGCTGGCCTTCACGCCGCACATGGCTCACCTCGTTAGCAGCTTGCGTACTGAACAGGGCAACTATTCGGAAGTGTTCGTCTCCTGTGGCCAGGCTGGCTACGGGGTCGGGATGCTCCTGCTTGACCCCTACTCCCAACTCATGGGTTCGGCCAATGCACGCGATTTCTCAGCGGTACGGCAGAAGCTTGAAACTGGCTTGTCCATGGCCGATGCGGTCGATGCCGTGCTGCGGGAACGGAAGGCGGCGATATGACCGAGATAACAAGGGGCGGGAGTAATTCTGCTGAAGTTCCGGCTACGGAAGATCAGGCCGGGGATCAGCCTGAGATGGGGGGTGGTTTTCTTATGGTGAGCTGGATTTCGTTGTTGATGGCATTGCTCGTCTCAACAGTGACGCTTGCGGCATACCACTTCTGGCTAGCGAAACCGACCGCTGGATTCGCGGTGGTAGACCTCGCCAGTGTCGTCAAAATCAAGGAAACCGAATTCACCACTTTGCTCTCCCATCCGAATGTTAGCGACGAGGACCGGAAGGCTGCTTACCTGATGGTCAGCAGGATCGGCCCTGCGATCGAACACGCAGTGGACAGGCTGCAGAAGGAATGCGGCTGCACCATCGTGGTGAAGTCGGCGGTGATCGCGGGGCCGGCCGAGGATCTGACGCCGCGTTTGAAAGCGATGCTCGGTATGTCACCGGGTACTGAGGCTCATGGCGGCGGAGTGAAACCATGATGAAGGCTGTAGTCGCCCCAGGAGCGGGCAACTTATGGAATCGTTGGCTGGTTTACTGGCTTACCAAGATGATTCCTCATCTGCGCCGCAACGGGCTGTTTTGGGGCGGGTTGGTGGGCGCCATCCTGCTCTTCAATGCGTTCTTCACGTTGGCGATTACGGTCACGGAAAGCCTGCCGTACCGGGTGTTTGTGGTGATCAAAGGCGACCTGAATATCAAGCGCGGCGATTACATTGCCTGGCGCTGGGCGGGCGGCGGGCCGTACAAGGCCGGACTTTCGTTCGTGAAACAGGTGCGTGGCATGCAGGGCGACACCGTGACCACAGAGGGTCGGGATTTCTACGTGAACGGCGAGTATATGAGCACGGCCAAGCCGCGCACCCGGACAGGCGAACCGTTGGCGCTTGGCCCGACCGGAGTGATTCCGGCCAACCATTTCTATGTTTACGCACCCCACAAGGATTCGTTGGATTCGCGATTTGCGCTGACGGGCTGGATTCCGCTTGAGCGTGTCTCCGGGCGCGCGATCCCACTGTTTTGACATGCTCAAGAAGGCTCTGGCGATGATTCTGTGTGGGTTGTTCATGTATCCGGCCTGGGCTCAGGAGATTTTGGGGCCGTCCTATCCCATCACCGAGCCGGACATGCTTGAAGCGATACAGGACAAGCTCAAGTCCATGGAAAAAAACGGTCGTCTCGGCCAGCTCCAGAAAGAAGCCATCGAGCGATCGAAACAAAGCATCGAGCGGCCGGACCCAGTGAAAGGCATCGTCAAGACGCGCCAGCCGCGCACCTTCTACTTTGATCCGTCGTGGCGCGTCCCGCGCGACATCACCACGCCAGAGGGCAAAGTCATCTCGCATGCGGGTGACATGGTCAATCCGCTCGACTATGTGCCACTTTCCAATCACCTGTTTTTTTTCGATCAGAGCGACCCGAAGCAGGTAAAGAAGGCCGCCGAGATTCTCGAGCGCTTCAAAGGAGCGGTGAAGCCGATTCTGGTCGCGGGTGAACCCTTGGCGCTGACCCGTCAGTGGAAACGGCAGGTGTACTTCGACCAGAGCGGGCATCTGGTCAGGCGCTTCGGGATCAAGCAGGTTCCTGCGCTGGTGTCGCAAGAGGTAGCGCAAAGGCGCTTGCGCATCGACGAAATGAAAGCTGACTGAACGTGCATACTTTTCCTTGTATTAACGATCCTGGACTGACCCTGCAAATTGCTGAATGGTCAGATTCCACAGACCGCATCGGGGCAGCACCAGGATCAAGGCTTGGGACGGCAGCCGGCCGCAAAACCCTGATCATCAAGCCGACAAAGAAGCCCGTGGGCTTGCTGGGATGGTTCAAGTGATGGGCTGGCTGCTACGGAACATTCGTGCTGTTCTGATGCTTGCCTTTGCGGCTTCGCCCAGCTCATGGGCGGCAACGACCACTTGCACCGGCAAGTTCATGAATCCGATCACGGATATTTGCTGGTCGTGCGCGTTTCCGCTCAAGGTCGGCGGCACCACGATCATGGATTTTGGTCAGGAGGATTTCGATAGTGGTGTGAGCAACCCACTGTGCGCATGCTCAAGCCCGCCCAAGGTGGGTTTGAGCATCAGTTTCTACGAACCGGCGCGGCTGGTCGAGGTGGTGCGCAAACCCTACTGCTTCCCCTCCCTTGGCGGGATCACGATTGATCCCGGCGTGCCGGCGCCAGCTCATGTTCAAGCGCGTGGGGGTAAATCGTTCTACCAGGCTCACTGGTACATCAGTCCCCTGATGTTCTGGCTGGAAGTCATCGTCGATAACCCGTGCCTGGAACAGAATGTTTTCGACCTGGCGTATTTCACCGAGCTTGATCCGCTGTGGTCGGATTCGGAGCTGACCTTCATCCTCAATCCTGATGCAGTGCTGTTTGCCAATCCGCTGGCTCAGGGTGCGTGCGCCGCGGATTGCGTGGCTGCCACGGCGGGCTTTCCCCTGAACGAGCTTTTCTGGTGCGCGGGCTGCCAGGGATCCATGTACCCGCTCAATGGCTGGGTGGGCAACCATGTCGGCGCCGTGCAGGCCTCGACACTCATTGCCCAGCGCATGACCAACAAGATGCACCGCGAATTGCTGGTCTGGGGCGCGCACGGAACGTCGGGGCAGTGCGGTTACTACCCCATTCCCCTCATGGACAAGCGCGCCTACAAGACCCAGATGACCTACCCCATCCCCAACACCAAAAAAGAGGATGGCAAATGCTGTTCAACCATGGGACGCACAACGGTCATTTCAGGCGCGGGGAAGGAGTTCCCATACAAGGGCGAGGATTTCGCTTACATGCTCTTCCGCAAGCGGGACTGCTGCCAGGGGGCCTTTGGATTCTGATCGATGAAAAAGCCTGTGATGAAAATGCTGTTGCTTGTTCTGTTAGGTGCCATCGCATCCACTGGGTATGCGGCTGACAAGCACCTTGCTCTGCCAGAGATAAATGGCTATGGCGATGACGCAGTGGCGCGGCAGAAGTCGAGTCAGGCGATCGATGCTGCCAGTCAGGAGGCGCGCAATGGCGCGGTTCGTGACTTTCCCAAAATCAAGGTCCCATCTTCCGGCGTGGACATCGACCAGATCGCGGCCCGCTACAACCAGACAGCGCAGAAACCGGATGACGACAATCTCATGATCTTCGTCACCCTGGGCATGCCGGGCAAAGCTCTGATAAATCTGGCCAGACAAGCCGCGCGCACGCGTGCCGTGCTGGTCTTGCGAGGGGTCGAGGGCGGGCTCGCCAAGGGAAACTGGCCGCGTGCCATGGAGGCACTGAAGCCGATTGCCGAAACGGGTGCTTCCATCATCATCCACCCCGATTTATTCCGGGCATACAAGGTTGTTCAAGCACCCACGTTTGTCCTGACGACAGGACGGCAGGGCGAGGCCTGCCTGAACAACCTGAGAAAGGAATGCAGCCAGAGCCTGCGCGCTACTGGCGATGTCACCCTGGATTACGTGCTTGAGCGCTGGGCACAAGGCGGCAGTCCACTGGCCGCTGAAGCACAATCACGGCTGGCCATGCTGGAGTACCGGCCGTGAAGGCTTTACTGCTTCCACTGTGTCTGGTCTCAAGTGTGACCTGTGCCGACATGACCACGAACGATGCCTTCAATGAGGGCAACACCTTCGGCAAGGCGAATGTTGTGACAGCCAAGAGCAAGATCAGCACCACCACAGCAAGCGATGCCAACACGGGGGTGCCGAACTATACGGCCACCGATCCTGCTTCCAGCTACTACATGGGCGGCACAGGTAGCCTGACGGCGCCAGCCACCGCGGGGGTCACTGGCTGTACATCCACCGCAGGAACGGCAGATCCCGATCCACATACCCACGGGAAGTGCGAAGGCGTCAGGATGCTGATGAATGACCCTGGCAAGAAGAACGTGATGTTTCCGCTCAACTCCACAACCGACCCGCTGGTTGTCAAACGCAACACAGTGTCGGGCGATGCAGAGACATATCTCGGCAGCCTCATCGTGAACGGTGCGTATGCCGGATGCGCAGAAAAGACGGTCAAGGATCCAGACAAGTACCAGACGGAAACCTGTAATCAATACCTGACGGCAGGTGAGGAATCCTGCAATGAAATTCTGACGGTTTCGATTACGACATCTGAGTCTTGCGTACCAGGGACATGGTATGGCGGCTATTCATTGGGGATTCCGGTTTACGGCTGGGTAAATCAGGTCGACATCTACTGCGACATGAATCGTTCGGATGGAATGCTGAGACTGCGTTTCACTCCGATTGGGCTACACGGTGTTTGCAGTATCGGGTACCTGGATGTTCCAAAATCGCCATTCACCGTGGCAGATTCAGTTGGCTGGGGTGTAATTGGCCAGACATGCGACGGCGACGGAAACTGTTCCGATTCTTACGGCCCAGTCAATTATGAGTTGACCAGCATTCACAACTGGAAGGGAGCTTGCACCGTAACGAATTACATCGGATACGAACCAGGTTATGCCCAAGGGTGTGTCGGAGATACGTGTAATTTCACCTTCAGAGCACTGGATAGCCGCTGGGGCAATCAGGCTGTGGCGACTGGCGGTCCATTCACGCCGCCGAAGATAATCGTCACAGAAACGGACTCCTGGGATAACCAGTGTACGGCTCTGGAGGCCCGGCTTCCATGATGCCGCTTACCTTGATGCGGCTGATAGCCCGGCTACTCATCGTCACACTCCTGTTCCCCTTGCTCTCGTCTCCGGTGCTGGCAGGGGATGGCACCTGCACAAAGAATTCCAAGGTCTGCATCGAGGGGCCTGAAACGCGCCTGATCAGCGGCTATCCGGTGACTCGCGATTGCTGGAAATACGAAAGCAAGTACGACTGCATCTCCCAGAACTACGTGGACGATTGCGCGCCTCTAGCTGCGCAGGGGTGCGCGCAGATCGGCTCAAGCTGCGTGGAGTATGTGGACGGTGATCCAGCCAAGTGCTCGCTCTATGAGCAAACGTATCAATGCAAAGTGGCGGATGGCGAGTCTAAAACCATCACGGATTGTGGCGGACAGGCCTACTGCGTGGATGGCACGTGTTTCGATGCGGGCTACACGCCGGATGGTGATTTTGCGCTGGCGATCACCGGTATGGAGGCGCTGCGGCAGGCCGGCAACTACATGGACCCGGATACCCTGACGCTGTTCAACGGCAAGAACAGCAAATGCAGAGTGACGCTCGGGATTTTCAGTTGCTGCAAGACTAACTCGATGGGGAGCAATCAGAACAACAGCGACATGATGACCAGCATGGGCGCGAGTCTGGTGAAGAGTTTCGGAACGGAATCAATCCAATATTTAGGGTCTACAGCAGTCTACGATTCGCTGTTCCAATCGGACGCCCCGAATTTCCTGATAAATGGAATGGAGTCAATTCTTGGGGGAAGCGGATCTTCATCGGTCTTTAGTCCCTCGTTCAGCTATTTTGGTCTGACTGTTGGATACGGCGCCCCTGCAGCCGGAACGACCGTTCTGCTTGGGGAAAGCGGGACGTTCTTTGTCGGTTTCGATCCCGCTTCGTTTGCGATTGCCATTGCAATCTACATCATTATGGAGCTCGTTTCATGCGAACAAGAAGAGCAAATTCTTGGCATGAAGCGCGGGCAGAATCTTTGCGTTCATGTCGGTACCTATTGCTCCCAAAAAGTCCTTGGTGTCTGCGTGCAGAAGAAGCAATCGCACTGCTGTTTCAACTCCCGTATCGCACGATTGATCGCCGCTTCTGGGCGATCTCAGCTTGGCAAATCCTGGGGGAGCCCCCAAAGCCCGGATTGCGGTGGCCTAACCCCCGCCGAACTCCAGAGCATCGACTTTAGCTTGATCGACTTTTCCAGCGTGGTTGCGGATGTGAAGGCCAGCGTCAAAATCCCGGATTACGCGATCGACCGTGCCACGACAAAGATCAACAGCTACTACGCCACTCCATAGATTGATTGGAATGAAAGGCGATCATGAAGTCATCGTTGTCACTAACCATATTCAGGACATGAATCGGACAATAGTAATGCTGCTTCTAACTCTTCTTGGATCCAGCCTTGAATCCGTGGCTGCTCCGACGCTACCTGAGACAGCCAATGTGCGAGGCTTGTTACTTGCGGCCATTGACTCACGGGACGGGATCGCCCAAGCCTGGCTCATCGGTGATATGGCTCAGAAGCTTAAGAACGACACGAAGGCGCCTCCGAACACGCGGGTCAAGGCATCCGTAACGACTGTGCAGGTTATCCGGCCCGGCTGTAAGCGGTTGAGGCTGGTGCTTGGCATGCCAGACCACAAAATGAGAACGGTGAATGGCACGATGGAGCCGTTCAGCATGTTCTACGAACTCAATCTATGCAGGGATGGCCAGCCGCCACAGGTCTCGTCTGTCGGGACGGGAGAGGCGCGTTGAAGCGACTGATTGCCCTGCTTGCTGCAGCGGCTTTGTTGATAAGCCAGGCAGCGTTTGCCATCACCGACTCGGGCCCTGCAAATAAAGGCTGGTGGGACGATACCCCGTGGCAAAACCCGGAGCGCGGGTTCAACTGGTATCCACCGGACGCACCGCCGGTGAAGAAGGACAAGAAGGTTGATACCAAGCCCAAGTCCATCAAGGCAATGACAACGATGGAAGAGCTGCAGAAGGAGCTGGCCAGGCTAAAAGACCTGGCCATCATGCAGCCCACCCAAGCGAACGTGCGCAATTATCTTGAAGCGCAGACCTATGTGATGGACAAGAGTTCGGTCTTCGCCGATACCGCACGCCGCGTGGTATGGGCCACGCCATCGGTTGACTACAACAACCGGTCACCGACGGCCACCTTCGCCCAGATCAACAAAAAGGATATGCGGCGTGAAGCGCAGGAGCAGACCCTGGCTGAGCTGTCGCGAGACTACGGCCTGATGTTTTTCTTCCGATCGGACTGCCCCTACTGCCATCAGCAAGCGCCAGTGTTGCGCCTGCTGGAGCGAAATTATGGTTTGCCCGTGATGGGCGTCAGCATGGACGGTGGAACCCTCCCCCAATTTCCTGACGCCAGGCGCGATAACGGCATCTCGATGACCGTGAGCAATGGCCAGGGCATCCAGATGGTGCCCGCGCTGTTTCTGGTTCATCGGGAAACCCGGCAGGCCGTGCCGATCGGCAGCGGCGCGCTTGCGATTGATGAAATTGTCGAGCGGATCCGCGTGTTGACCCGCACGCAGCCCGGCCAAGAGTTCTGAACAAGGAGTCCATCATGAAAATCAGCGTTCGTCTGAAGCCCATCACTCTCATGCTGGCCCTGAGCCTTGGGCTGGCCGTTCCTGCCACGACCTCGATCGCGGCCGGGTCGGACTGGATGAACGACTACTTCAATTCAGCAGGGGCGGCGATGAATGTAACGCCTTCCGCTGTGTACGAGTCGCAGGGGCAAACGACGATGGCGCTGGGAGGTTTTTCTTACCGCGCGCCGCAGCGCGCCACCAATCTATTCAGTTTCTCCCCGCCAGGCTACAAAGCGGGCTGTGGTGGGATTGACGCCTGGCTCGGAGCCTATGGCTTCGTCAACATGGATGCGTTCGTTAATGCGCTGAGAAACATCGGGCAGAACGCCGTGGGCTACTTCTTCCAGCTTGCCCTCAAAACCATGGCTCCCGAGATCGACGGGCTGCTGACCGATCTGTCGAAGACAATGAATCAGCTCAACCAGTTCCAGATCGGCAGTTGCCAGGCGATCAAACAGTATGTCGGTACCACGCCGGATACCCGGAACATGGATATGGAGCAGCGTGCCCAGGTCTTCGGCTCGGCGCTCACCGGCTCCTATGGATCGTTCTTCAATGCCAAGGAAGATACTCAAACCAGTCCAGCGAATACGAAAGCCGCCTACGACGCGGCATGCACCGTGAATGCCGCGCTTTGCCTGGACAGCGCGGGGAAACCGGTACTGAAATCGGATTTCAACCTCGTTTACGACGCCCTTGAACGTGCGGGCGGGTATTCCAATGAAGAAATCGAACTGTACATTTCGCTCTTCGGGACTATCACCTTTATCAGGAACAGCAGCGACATCGCCAGCGGCTTCACCACGGAATATTTCAAGCCAACCATCACGTGGGAGGATTTTCTGGGGCCGTTGTCCGGCACGCACACCATGAGGGTCCGTGAGTGCCCGTCCGGGTCCGACTGTATTCCCTATGCCTCGGCAACGGACGAAGGAACACCCCGTACAACCGTGGGGATGACAGCAATCGTGTATGAGCAGCTGAATAAGCTGAAGGATGCCATTGTCACCAGAACAGCGCTGACGGACCCGAAAGCGCTGCAGGTGATCGCCATGACCAGCACGCCGATTTATCAGATGATCGCCCAGTCCATCCACAGCGGCCGTGGCTCGACGATTGTTGCCGATCGCATCATTGATGGGTTCTCGGAAGCGATCGCTACTGAAATCGCCTTCCGCCAAATGCAGGACATCAGCCGCGAGGTCGATGATGCGCTCAACAAGACCAAAACAGTTTCGGTCAAGGCCGATGTCAAGGCGATAGACGACTTCCAGGGAAAGTTGGCCGAAATCAAGAATACGGCCATCAAGATCTATGGCCTGAAGCAGGAAGACATCGCCCGGAAGATGGGCAATGTAGCGATGATGATGGACTTCCAGCGTCAGATGTACACCAGCCTTGGCCCGCGCCTGACCTCCAATATCGAATTCGGCAGCCGCTGATCAGGCATGGATACCATCTACGCCTATTGGGACGCCCAGCAGATCAAGTACGTGCTCGACGCTGTAGCGATGCTCACTTCGATGAGCGACTACACCGGCTTGATGAAAGTCTTCGCGATATTCGGGCTGTTCGTTGCCGTCGCCACGACTTTCGTGAAGGCACGCGGCGAGGATGCGGCGATCTACATGCTGATGCTGGCCATCTGGTATGTAGGCCTCTTCTTGCCCAAGAAAGACGTGGTTGTGCTCGACGTGGCGGGTGGTTCCGGTACGTATACAATGGCCAACGTACCTCTGGGGCTCGCTGTTTTCGCCAGTGCGGAAAGCCACATCGGCTATTGGCTCACCAAAGTCAGCGAAACGGTATTTGCGCTTCCTGGCGATATTTCCTTTGAGAAGACCGGCTTCATGTTCGGATCGCGTGCCATCAAGGATAGACAGAGCGTGCGCTTCTACGATCCCAATCTGGTCAGCTCCCTGACCAACCTGACCAAGGATTGTGTTTATCCGGAACTGAACAACAACGGGCCTTTTTTCGATCAGATCATGAAGTCTGGCGACATCTGGGCAGACATCGCCCCCCAGATGAACCCCGGACTGCTGGTTCAGGTTTATGACAACGCTGCAGGCGTCTACAAGGTCGTCGGCTGTGATCTGGCCTGGTCTTACATTGATGCCCAGATTAACCCGCATGTTTCAAATGACATCCTGCCCCGCCTGGGCAGGATGCTCAACCCGAGCTCGCCCACCTCTGCAGCTGCCTCCGCACTGGTGGCCGCTCAATTACCTGCCGTAGACAACTTTATTTTCGGGGTGAGTCAAACCGCTCAGGAATCCATCAAGCAAGCGGCGATGATCAACCTGATCGCGGACTCCACGGTTTTCGTGCCACAGATGATCGGCGATACGACATCGGCGCAGGTCGCGCTATCGACGGCGATGGCATCCGCCAGCGCAAACAGCAGCTATCGGACCATGGCCAAGATCGCCGAGTCGTCCATGCCCCTGATCCGAAACGCCATCCATATCGTGATTTTGGCGCTGTTTCCTATCGTCATGCTCCTGATCATTGTGGCCGGATCAAAGGGTGGCCTGGTTCTCAAAACCTATCTGATGGCCTTGTTATGGATCAACCTCTGGGCGCCGGTTTACGCAGCGCTGAATTTCTTCACGAGCTGGTACGCGACGCTCGGTGCCAAGGCTGCCGTCGACGGGATGAATCCCCTCTCCTACGCGAGCCATCAGGCGTTGATGCACTCCATGATTTCCGATCAGGGTGTTGCAGGTATTCTCACGCTCTCGGTACCGGTCATCGCCTATATGCTGACCAATGTCAGCGCGGCGTCTTTCACCAGCGTCATATCAGGCGTCATGAGCCCGGCAAATTCCTCCGCTCAAGCCGCCGGCGCGCAGGTCGGTACCGGGAATATCAGCGCTGGCAACACCCAATGGGGCAATGTCACCATGGGGAACTGGAGCACGAACAATAGAAGCGCGGATCAGTGGAATACCGCGCCGATGAACCGGCATGGTGCCGCGATCGACCAGGCTGTTG
Organism: Thiobacillus sp.; assembly: GCA_019911765.1. Lineage (GTDB taxonomy): Bacteria > Pseudomonadota > Gammaproteobacteria > Burkholderiales > Thiobacillaceae > Thiobacillus. Next base: position 5,194 of record JAIOJU010000260.1, on the reverse strand, counting down.
GAGCGGATGGTACGGTGATGTCGTCCTATGGAAATGGAACATCAACCGCAGCGCAACCTATGAATGCCCTGAGGGTGGGGGCTTTTGTCACAGCCGGTCAGAACGCAGGTCTGCTCCAGCAAGCCGGTAAACATGCATCGGCCGGGCAAGCCCATACCATCGCTGCAGGGAAGGCAGAAGAAACCATTCTGTCCAAAGCCCGTGCCCACTTGTTTTCGCTCGCAACCACCAACCAGAGTGGTTTTGGCAGTAGATCGAGTGTGGGCGGAGATTTCACGGGATCATTTGGCGACTCCGCGAGTTCGGGTGAGGAGTCTGGCAGCGGCGCATCTTATACGACCAGGAACCAAGCTTCGCAGAAAGGAAGCGTTCGAGCTAACGCTGGTGGTGATGTTGCGCTTGGCAGCAACCAAACCGTGACTCCTGCATCAGGCAAGGATACGGGTGCGGGTGACGGGGGTATCCAGTCACGGGAGTCGAGAAGCGGCAGATCAGCGGTCAAGGCAAACCTTAACGGAGGCATTGATCTTGCGCAGGAATACGCGGCTGGGATTCAGAAGCAAAGTAGCACTGGCGAGAAAAGCGCGGTGCTGGGCAATGCCGAGGCGAGGCAGGCATTCTTCGATCGGCTGGAGAAAGACCACGATTTCCGCCATTCGGTGCTTGGCCAGGATGCGGACAGCCAAACCACAGGGGCGACACTTAGCAGTCGGCGCACGCACCTCGACCAGGCGCAAGCGGAATTCCGCGAGGCGGAAGACCTCACCCAACAGGCCAATCAAAGCTCGTCCCGTGGAGTGGCCGTCAATTACGATCCGCTCAAGGATCCGGGAAATACAAATGCAGCGTTGGCATTGGTCGAAGCCGTCGAAGCCGCGCCATCCGGACAACGCGACCAAGTGGCATTCGATGGCCTAAAGACCATGGGATACGATCAGGGTGGCCAATTGCCATCCGCATACCAGGATGGCACAGCGGTGCGTGGCACACCAGAGGAAGTCCAGGCGCTGGCACAGGCCATGATGGACGACCCGGCTTTGGCAAATCAGATACGCGCCCTGCATGCGGGCCATCTCAGGGATGTGCCCAATTCAGGCGCGCCTGTAGGCGCCGGATCCGCAGCAGCCAATTCCAACAGCGATCTGCCGGGCAAAGCCCAGGACTATCACGACCAAGGCGAAGTAAAGCAGCAAAAGGCGATGGACTACCACGAAGCGATGCAGGAATCAGGAGAGTTGCGCTACCAAGGCGAGGCAGGCGATGCAGCCCCAAAATCGCATAATGTGGCGACTTACAACAAGCTCATGAATACGGCGGAAGAAGTCGCTACCGATGACATGAAGCTTTCGCTGCAGCAAACGCTTCCGAATGAAATCGCGGGAATCAATGTGCCAGGAGCCAAACCTACCCTGGAGCAGTTCCAGGAGAAGATCGGCTACCAGCCAGATGGGGCAAAGGAAGGGACGAAAAAATAGGATGGAGTCTTATTCATCAATCTTCATTCCATTTGAATAAAGTCCAAAACCGTAGATGCCATTCGTATATCCATTGTCTTCATGCCATGTATCTTCGTCGTCCAGCACCCCGCCACCCTGCCAGCCCCGCGCATCATCGATCAGTCCGAGGGTATTTGCAGCTGCGTAGACGACGAGCGCGAGCAGACCGCCGATGGCCGGGCCGACAGTCAGCGCGATCGCGGCAACTTGCGCCAGGCCGGCGGGCGTAATGCCCGCCAGGCCGAATACCTGGGGAGCCATCAACCAGGCAAATCCGATGATCGGCGTCAGGAAGGCCAGCAGCAGAGCCAAGGCGGTTTTGCGGTTGCGTTTCCAGTTGAAGTCATGCAGAGCGTAGCCCAGGCCGAAGCCTACAAAGCCGAAGAAGGCCGCACTTGCAGCGATGCCCTTGTCCATGCCAAAACTGGCAGCGGCAAGCATGCCCAGCGCCGCTCCCGCAAGCGGGAACAGAATTCGGCGGGTTTGAGTTTTCATATTCTTCTCCGTTTACCGTTTTCCTGCGATGTCTCTCAGGAAGGCTTACCACCCTCCCCATCTAACGCATCATCTACTCGCGGATGCGTTGCGGCACGAGTTGTCGTGGCTGCTGATGCCGATGGGCATGATGTCATCTCGAAAGCGAACACAACGTTTTCACGTTACTACTTTATTGCGTTTTTGTAATTGCGAGGACGTATGGCTATGTGTTCTCGGTACTGCCCGCTGGTTTCGCGCGTCTGGCCCTGGGGTGAGCCGAGTCATACACCTTCGCCAAGTGTTGCCAGTCCAGGTGAGTATAGATCTGGGTGGTGGTGATGTTGGCGTGGCCAAGCATTTCCTGGACCGCCCGGAGATCACCTGACGATTGAAGCATATGACTGGCAAAAGCGTGGCGGAGCATGTGCGGGTGTACCGATTGCCCCAGCCCGGACAGCGAAACCCACTGATCAAGACGCTTCTGTACGCTGCGTACCGAAAGGCGTCTTCCCCAGCGGCTGATGAACAATGCCGGAGTATCGTTGCCCCCAAGGAGTGCCTGACGCCAGCTCAACCAGGTCTTGATCGCTTTGCACGCTTGCCTGCCTACTGGCACCAGGCGCGTTTTGCTGCCCTTGCCGGTAACCCGCGCCTCTCCTGCTTTCAGATCAATATCGATGAAATCCATGCCCGTCAGCTCGGACACTCGCAAGCCTGACGAATAAAGCAGCTCGAACATGGCGTGGTCACGTGCCAGCAAGACATTCGAGTCAATATCCTGTTCCCTTTTGCCATCGAGGAGCTGGGCGCAACTATCGGGTGAAAGTGTCTTGGGAAGGGCCCGCTTTACCTTCGGACCTTTTTGCCCGACACACGGGTTGTTCAGGTACCCGAATCTCTGGATGGCGTATGAATAGAATCCCCGCCAGCTTGATAAATGTCTGGCCACGCTCGCCGGAGACAGGCTTTTCTTCCTGAGCTTGACGATCGCGTCCCGCACATCGGAAGCCACTGCGTCAGCCAGTGCTTTCCCGCTTTCTTCAGTCGCCTGGAGCAAAAGAAGAAGGTCCCGCTGATAACTATCAAGCGTGTTCGGAGAAAGCCGCCTCTCGGCCGCGAGATGTTGGAGGTAGGCCGCAACATGCTGCCGGGAAAGCGTCGTGGCTTCCTTATTGTCCGTGTCGGACATCATCAAGTCTCATGGTCTCAGTTTCTCAACCGGGCGGGGGTGATCTCCGCCCGGGTACTACCGCTTACCCAAAGATCCAGACCGCGATCATGAAGATCGCTAATCTGAACCTGCAGCCTACTTCCTCCACCAGGGGGTTCAATGGAGATGTAATGCAACTACATAATACTCACTTCACATACGTTATTCGCAGATAGCATATCCAGCGCGCCCCGTTTTCCCCGAAACTGGTTCGCAGCACAGCGGGTGGCTGGTGTGATGCTTTCATTTTTCAGCACCTCATTCCTCTCGCGGGCTTAAATCACCTTCCTGCGCCAGCGCCCATTGCTTGACCAGCGCATAGATCGCCGGGATCACCGCCAGCGTCAGCACCGTCGACGAGACCATACCGCCCACCATCGGTGCCGCGATGCGGCTCATGACCTCGGCGCCGGTTCCGGTACCCCACATGATGGGCAGCAGGCCGGCCATGATCGCGACCACCGTCATCATCTTGGGACGGACGCGTTCGACGGCGCCTTCCATCACGGCCGCATAGAGATCGGCGGCATCGGGAATGCGATCGGCCGCGCGGCACCTGGCCCTCGCCTCCTCCCAGGCACGATCCAGGTAGATCAGCATCACCACGCCGGTCTCGGCCGCCACGCCGGCGAGCGCAATGAACCCCACCGCCACCGCGACCGACAGGTTGTAGTCGAGCAGCCACATCAGCCATATCCCGCCCACCAGGGCAAACGGCACCGAGAGCATGACGATCAGCGTCTCGGTGAGCCGCCTGAAGTTGAGATAGAGCAGGACGAAGATGATCAGCAGCGTCACCGGGATGACGATCTTCATCTTGCCGATGGCGCGCTCCATGTATTCGAACTGGCCGCTCCAGGTGATGTAGTAGCCGGGCGGGAACGTCACCCGATCGGCCACCGCCTTGCGTGCCTCGGCGACGTAGGTGCCGATGTCGCGGTCGCGGATGTCGACGAAGACATAGGCCGACAGCAGCGCATTCTCGGTGCGGATGCCCGGCGTACCCTTGGCGATTTCCACCCGCGCGACCTGGCCGAGCGGGATCATCGCGCCGTCCATGGTCGGCACCAGCACTTCCCGGGCGATCTGCTGCGGATTGGCACGCAGCTCGCGCGGATAGCGGACCTGCACGCCGAAGCGCTCGCGGCCCTCCACCGTGGTCGTCACCATCTCGCCGCCGAGCGCGGTGCCGATCACCTCCTGCAGGTCGCCGACCGCGAGGCCGTAGCGGGCGAGCTGCTCGCGGTCGGGCTCGATGTTGAGGTAGTAGCCGCCGGTGATGCGTTCGGCGTAAGCCGAGGTCGTGCCGGGCACCGTCTTCACCACGGCCTCTATTTCCCGCGCCAGCGTCTCCATCTCGCCCAGGTCGCGGCCGAACACCTTGATGCCGATCGGCGTGCGGATGCCGGTTGAGAGCATGTCGATGCGCGCCTTGATCGGCATGGTCCAGGCGTTCGACACCCCGGGGAACTGCAGCGCCTGGTCCAGTTCGGCGATCAGCCTGTCGGTCGTCATGCCGGGCCGCCATTCGGATTCGGGCCTGAGGTTGATCACCGTCTCGAACATCTCGACCGGCGCCGGGTCGGTGGCGGTGTTGGCGCGCCCGGCCTTGCCGTAGACCGACGCCACTTCGGGGAAACTCTTGATGATCTTGTCCTGGGTCTGCAGCAGCTCCGCTGCCTTGGTGATCGACATGCCGGGGAGCGACGCCGGCATGTAGAGCAGCGTGCCCTCGTTCAGGGTCGGCATGAACTCGCTGCCAAGCCGGGAGGCCGGATAGATCGACACGCCCAGGGTCAGCAGGGCCGCAAGGATCGTGAGTTTCTTCCAGCGCATCACCCAGGCGATGATGGGCCGATACCCCCAGATCAGGAAACGGTTCACCGAGTTTTTCGCCTCCGGCAGGATCCGGCCGCGGATGAACAGCAGCATCAGCACCGGCACCAGCGTCACCGACAGCAGCGCTGCGCCGGCCATGGCGAAGGTCTTGGTGTAGGCGAGCGGCGAGAAC
>JAIOJU010000259.1 GCA_019911765.1 Thiobacillus sp. | reverse complement strand
GGAATCGCCAGGCAGAGAAGGTTTTTGGCTGGACGCGTGAGGAAGCGATTGGGCGGGTGTTGCACCAAACCATCATCCCGCATCAATACCGCGAAGCACACCAGCAGGGGCTGCAGCGCTTTCTGTCTGGCGGCAAACTTACCATTTTGAACTCCCGGGCCGAGTTGCTGGGATTGCATCGCGATGGCCACGAATTTCCCATCGAGCTGACCATCACCGCAGTCAGAACAAAGGGCAGGTATGAGTTCAACGGTTTCATCCGCGACATCACCCAGAAGAAACAATCCGAGGAGCTGATCTGGAACCAGGCCAACTTCGACGCCCTGACCCGATTGCCCAACCGCCACATGTTCCACGACCGCCTGGAGCAGGAGATCAAGAAGGCTCAGCGCGCCGGCCTGAAAATAGCATTGCTGTATATCGATCTCGATAACTTCAAGGAAATCAACGACACGCTCGGCCACCATCTGGGTGACACGCTGCTGAAGGAAGCGGCGCATCGCATCAGCAACTGTGTGCGGACGACCGATACCGTTGCACGCATGGGGGGGGATGAATTCACCGTAATCCTGGCAGAGCTCGACGACACCGACAGTATCGAGCGAGTGGCGGAAAGCATCCTGCAACATCTGGCAGAACCGTACCTGCTGGGAGAAGAAACTGCCCATGTGTCCGCCAGCATCGGCATCACGATCTATCCAGACGATGCCACCGAAATGGACGATCTGCTCAAGCATGCCGACCAGGCAATGTATGCAGCCAAAAGCGGGGGACGCAACCGCTTCAGTTATTTCACTCAGTCCATGCAGCAGGCAGCCCAGGCCAAACTACGCCTGATCAACGAGTTGCATGGTGCATTGGCAGCCAATCAATTCCTGGTTTACTACCAGCCCATCCTGAACCTGGCCACCGGACGTATCGATAAAGCAGAAGCGCTGATCCGCTGGCAGCATCCGGCGCTCGGCCTGGTCAGTCCGGATGAATTTATTCCTCTGACCGAGGAAACCGGTCTGATTACGGAGATCGGCGACTGGGTATTCAGGGAGGCGGCACGTCAGGTAAAGCGCTGGAGAACGCAATATCACCCGGAGTTCCAGCTTAGCGTGAACGTGTCACCGGTCCAGTTCGGAAAAAATTCCGGCAGCCCATGTCTGAGCTGGTTCGATTATCTGCGGGAACTGGAACTGCCCGGGAAAAGCATGAACATTGAAATTACCGAAGGCTTGTTGCTGGACTCGAGTCACGACATAGTCAGCAAACTGCATGAATGCCACAACGCGGGCCTGCAGATTTCGATAGATGATTTCGGTACCGGCTATTCGTCACTTTCATATCTGAAGAAATTCGATATCGACCACCTGAAAATCGACCAGTCATTCGTGCGCGATCTGGTGACCGATCCCAACGACATGGCGCTGTCCGAGGCCATCATCGTGATGGCGCACAAGCTCGGCCTGAAAGTGATCGCCGAAGGCGTGGAAACAGGGGAACAGCAGAAACTGCTGACCGATGCCGGATGCGACTATGCGCAAGGCTATCTGTTCTCGAAGCCGGTTCCGGCCGAAGAGTTTGAGCGGTTGTTAACAGAACGCTCAAGCGACCTGGCAGTCCGGCATTGACTCCAACTACCCTGCTGCTGCCAGATTGCGGAATTCAACCCCATGCGGTCCAACCTGCCGCAATGCTCAAGCCGCTGGTATGCCGGGCAACATCAGATCAAACCCGTGCTTCGACACCTGAACCGGCAAGCACGCCTCACGACCAGTACTTCGCCTTGTCCGGCAGCACCCAGCGCACTCCGCCACGCGGGTCTTCCTTGTCACCGCGGTAGCGCGGGATCAGGTGAATATGCAAGTGCGGCACGGTCTGGCCGCCTGCCTGGCCATGGTTGATGCCGATGTTGTAGCCGTCCGGCTGATGGTGCTTGTCCAGAATCGTCCGGGCCTGCGCCAGCATCTTGAGCAACGCGGCCTGCTCGGCTTCGCTGGCATCGAACAAGGTAGCGAAGTGGCGGCGCGGAATAATGACCGTATGGCCGAGCGAGACGGGAAAGCCATCGCGGTAGGCTACGGTCAAGTCATCTTCGGCAACAATGCGAAGCGGATCGAGATGGCAAAAAGGACAGGGTTTGGCATTGGTTGGCGTCATACCTTGGATAGGCTCGTATTGCTTTCAGAAAATGGGACCCGGAGCAGTGCATTGCTTCTGGAACCGAGTGTAACCGAAGCAACGCGCAATCCAGGCTAGGCCGGCCACGGCAGCCTGCCCGCCACCTGAAACAAGGCAAGCGGAAAATCATGGATGTCGCGCCCCCAGGCTGCACGGAAACGCACACGCTCGCCAGTCAGTTCGCACAGCCAGGCCTCTTGCGAAACAGGCGCCTTTTTGGCGAAGACTTCGGGCATGAACAGGGCAATGTTGATTCCCCGTTCCGGGTCGCGCGCGGAAATGAATTCGAATGCCTCGATGCCAGCCAGGCGCATCTGCGTGCCGAGCGCCTGGCTGGCACTGTAGTCCGACGGACTGCTCAATGCTTCGCGATACACGGCGAAAGGTGGTTCCTGCAAGCGCAGGCCCTGATCCGTCCGAACAGCCGCACCAAACAGGGTGTGCTGGGTATCCAGTTTGCCGCCGGGTGGGCGGGCCATGCCATACCAGAACACGAAGCGGTAATAGGCTGCCTCGGCAAGCACGGTCCGGGCTTCCAGCGAACCATAGAACAGGCTGGGTTCGCTACGCGACCCGAAACGGGAACCATGTTTTAGCGGCGGGTAGCGAAATGGCGTGGCCAGCAAATAGTGAAACCGCTCGGTACCCTTGCGCAAATTCGGCTTGGTCGTCTCCAGCATGTCTTCCAGCACCGCCTGCCGGTCAAGCGAACTGACCAGTTGATTGGTCGCCACCTGTTCCTGGCTTTCGACCAGACGAAGCAAAATGCCCGACAGTTTGACGGGTACGGCATTGGCCAGACACCCTGCCCAATCGATCACTTACAGCTTGCCCCGCATGGCGTCCAGATAGGCCAGCACCGTGGTCAAACCCTGCACGGTTTTAATTTGCTCGACCGGGATGCCGCCTGTGTGCAGGTTCTCGGTGCGCATCCAGTGCTGCATCTGCCGGGGATTACCCCCCACCAGCACGTAGAGCGCGCGATAGCAGCGAATCAGCAGCAGCGCCAGTTCGCCGGCCTTGCTGCCGGGGTCGATGCGGCCACGGCTGATGGCCGTGCGATCCTTGCCGATGACTTCACCGAGTTCAGTCTGGCTCATACCCAAAGACTTGCCGGTATTGAGCAAGGCTTCCGCCAGGACACTGGCCTGATCGATATCGTGTGCGACTGCGAGGCTCATTCGATACTCCTTCCGATATGCCGCGTATGTTTATATTGCACATATTAGAATAATTTGTGCTTTATGCACAGAAAAACGATGTTCAAGCCCTGCGACTGAACCCAGGAACATGTGTCAGCCTGGAGATGACTAGAATGAAATAGTTCACAAGGGAGTACGCCATGACTTTTGCCAATCGAAATCAGGCCGCCGACCAACTGGCCGATGCACTGCAGGCGTACAAGGGACAGAACCCATTGATTCTGGCCATTCCGCGTGGGGCGGTGCCGATGGGGCAGCGGTTGGCACGGGCGCTGGGCGGTGAACTCGACGTGGTGCTGGTGCGCAAGCTGCGCGCGCCGTTCAATCCGGAATTCGCCATCGGCTCGATCGACGAATCGGGCTGGACCTATGTTGCGGACTACGCGGAATCGGCGGGCGGCACACCAAGCTATCTGGAGCAGGAAAAGCGGACCCAGCTCGCCACCATCCGTAAAAGGCGCGAGCAGTACACGCCGCTGCGTCCACCGATCGATCCGGCGGGACGCATCGTGATCGTGGTGGACGATGGCCTCGCCACCGGCGCGACGATGATCTCGGCGCTGCACGCGCTGCGCGACAGGCAACCGGCGCGCCTGATCTGCGCGGTGCCGGTGGCACCACCCGACACGCTGGAAAAAATCAGGCCGTATGCCGACGAGGTGGTGTGTTTGCAGGCACCGGAATTCTTCCGTGCAGTCGGCCAGTTCTATCGCGACTTTCCACAGATCGATGATGCGGAAGTCGAAGCCATTCTCGGGCAGATCTGAATCGAGATGTCAGCGCGGTTTTACGCGCGCACCGTCACTGAGTGTGTCGTCGGGATGGCTGACCACCTGGGCGCCGGCAGCAAGCCCCGACAGCAGCTGCGTCGCCAGCCCCGCACGCTGGCCGGTTTCGACCGGCGTCATATGGGCTCGCCCACCCTTCACAGCGAAAACGGCCCACCCCGGACCGTGTCGGAACAGCGCGCTGGTTGGCAACTGCAGCACGTCTTCGCCCTGCCACAGCACAAAGCGCGCTTCGACCCGATAGCCGTCACCTAGCCGCTGCCATGCTTCGCGCGGCGAGGTGATATCCACGATGATCCTCACCCGCTGTTCCTCGACGCCCAGCGCCGATATCTTGGTAAAACCGCTCGGTTCCACCACGCGCACCGTGCCTTGCACAGGCTGCTCGCCGCCCCAGCGATCAAGAATCACCTTGGAGCCGGGGGCGATCTTTACCGCGTGGGTGGACAGCACGTCCACTTCGACCTCGAGGGTTTCGGGATTGCCGATCTCGAGCAGCGGCTGGCCGGTTGCCACCGCCCCCTCGCTCTCGTGCAGCAGTTTGAGCACGCGTGCCGCCACCGGCGCACGCACCTGGAACTGCTCGGTTGATCCGCCTGCCTGCAAGCGAGTTGCGTTGGCAACGGCGGCGCGTGCCATGTCCAGTTCAAAGCGCGACACCCTGACCGCGTGGTCCGCCGCCTGCCTGACCGCCTGCGCGCGCGCCTCCGCGCTCTTCACCGTATCGAGCGCCTGCGCCGAGAGAAAACTGGATTGCCGCAAGGACTCGGCACGGGCACGTTCCTGCTGCGCCAGCTGCGCAGAAGCCTGGGCGGCGCGCGCGTTTTCCTGCGCCACGGCCAGCGCCGCTCGTGCAGCGCTGACTTGCGCCTGCGCCTGCGCACGGGTGCGTGGATCGAGTGCATTGGCACGAGCGGGCTCGATCACCGCCAGTACCTGACCGGCCGTGACCCCATCGCCCGCCTTGAGGTCGATGCGGCGAACGTAGCCCGCCACCGGCGCCGATACCTGGTAACGCTCACTGACCCGGGTCTTGCCCTCTTCCTCCACCGTCACCGTGAGCGGTGCGCGTTTCACTTCGGCCACATCCACCGGGAGTGCGCGCGGCATGAAGCCATAGACCAGCCCCCCCGCCACCAGAACCACGGTCACCAGCAATCCGATTTTTGCGCGTAGCTGCATGTTGAGTTGCGACCTCTATTCGCGTGTTTTCAAGACTGCTACCAGATCGAGCCGGCCAAGCCGCAGCCACAGCAAGAGTCCGGACAGCAGCGCGGAGACGATGACGACGCTCGCACCCATGGCATAGTTTTCCGGCGTCAAAATCAGCGGCAGCCGGTACAGCTCGCTCTGGAACGCCACCACCAGGATGCCGACCAGCCCCACGCCAACCAGAAAGCCGATCGGTATGGCCGCCAGCGTCAGCAATGCCAGCTCTCCCAGCAAAATATAGGCGATCTCGCCCCGGGTAAAGCCCAGCACGCGCAGGCTGGCAAGTTCGCGGCCGCGCTCCGAGAGGGTGATGCGCGCACTGTTGTACACCACGCCAAAGCCGATGGCCCCGGCGAGCAGCGTGGACACCAGCGTGTAGAACAGGATGAATTCGCCTATCGTGGCGTAGAAGCTCTGGATCGCGGCGGCATTGGCCACCATGCCAAGCACGCGCGGACGCTCGTGCAATTTTGCATAGAGCTCCGCTTCCGAACCAGGCTGCACCGCCAGATAGGCGCCGGACACCGTGCTGCCTTCACGCATCAGGGCATTGAGTGAATCCTGCTGCATGTAGGCCGACACCCCAAGATACTGTTTGGTAATGCCAAGCACCGGCAGCTGCCGCACCGGCCGGCTGCCCTCCAGCACCTCCACCGTCAGCATGTCGCCCGGCTTCACGTGCAGGATTTCATTGGCCAGATGATCGGTCAGCACCACCCCGCCCGGCTGCAGTTCAACCGGCTGCAGCCTGCTGTCGAGCGAGCGATGCAGCTGGCCTTGCGGCTGGATGCCGAAGACAGCAGCCCGGTGATGGTAGTGACCGAAGCGCAGGATCGCCGGCACGTCGCGAAAGCCCTCGACAAAATCGACGCCCGGCAGCGCCGCCAGCTCATGCAGCGCCCGCCCGGAAGTGGGCTCGATGAAAGCGAGCGCCAGGTCCTCGCGCGACGCCTGGCGAAACTGCACGTCGACCATGAAATCGATCGCGCCCTTCTGGTAATTGCCCACCATCATCAGCCCGCAGGCGCAGGCGATGCCGAGCACGGTCAACAGCGATTTCAGCGGGCGCCGCTCGATGTGGCGCAGGATCATGCGCGTCGGCGCGGCAAACCAGCGCTGCAGGCCGATGCGTTCGATCAGGGTGGCACGGTAGGCTTCCGGCATCTCCGGGCGCATGCCCTCGGCCGGACGCAGCCGGGCGGCGCGCATGACGGAGACCAGCGTCCCGCTCACGGCCGCCAGCGCACTGACGCCAAAAGCCACCACGATCACCCCGGTGTTGAGGCCGTAATCGAGATAGGGAAAGCGAAACGTCGTTTCCGTATAGACATTCGACAAGCCCTGGCCGAACCAGGCGCCCAGCGCCACCCCCGCGGCCACGCCCAGCACGGTCATCAAGAGCACCAGCTTGACGAAATGCGCCCCGATCGCCACATAACTGTAGCCGAAGGCCTTGAGGATGGCGATCTGCTCGCGCTGCAAGGCAATCAGCCGGCTCAGCACCACGTTGAGCAGGAAGGCTGCCACCCCGAGGAAAATCGCCGGGAAGATGGTGGCCATGGTCTGCAGCTGCTTCAGCTCTTCGGTCAGGAAGCGGTTGGAAAACTGGTTCTTGCGGCCATAGGCGCCAGTACCACCATAGGTCGCGAGGACGACATCCACCCGATCGATCACGTCCTGTTCGTGGGCATCGCGCGCCAGCGTCAGGCTGACCTGGTTGAATGCACCCTCCATGTCGTAGGCGGCTGCGAGCGCATGGCGGCCCATCCACAGCACGCCATAACGCTTGAAATCAGGAAACATCGCGCCGGGCGCGATCTGGTAGACATATTCCGGCGACACTGCGACCCCGACCACGGTCAGCTTCTTGCGCTTGCCGTTGATGATCGCGGCGAGCGTGCCGCCCGGCTGAAAACCATGGGCATCGGCAAAGGTATCGGACAGCACCACTTCGTCCGTGCTCCACGGCTGCACCATGCGCCCGCGCTTGATGTACAGCCCGTTGAGCCGGGCTTCACCCGCATCCGGCAGCGACAGCAACAAACCGGTGATGGGATCGTCAAAGCCTTCCACTTCCAGCTTCACGCCTGCCCGCACCCGGGTTTCCAGGCGTTCCACGCCCGGCAGCGCGGCGAGGCGTTCGGCCAGGGTTTCGGGTGCGCGCTTCAGGCTGGCGAATACCTCGGCAAACCGATATTCGCTGTAGAAACGGTCGCGCGTCGTGACCAGCGAATCGTAGGTGGAGAGCGACATCACCATGGTGGCCACGCCGCCCATGATCACCGCGGCGATGGCCAATACCTGACCGCGCATGTGCCAGAGATCACGAAACAGTTTGCGGTCGAGGCTATTCATGTCAAAAGCGGTTACCAGCTCAGCTCGTGCGCCGCCTTTTTGGCGGGATTGGCGCGAATTTCAGCTATCTGGCCGTCGGACAGGCGGATCACGCGGTCGGCCATGTCGGCGATGCCCGCATTGTGGGTGATCAGCACGGTCAGCGTGCCAAGTTCACGATTCACTTTTTCCAGCACCTCCAGCACCACTACCCCGGTGGCCGAATCGAGCGCACCGGTTGGCTCGTCACACAGCAACACGGCCGGATTCTTGGCGACGGCGCGCGCGATCGCCACACGCTGCTGTTCGCCGCCGGATAGCTGGGCCGGGAAATGGTCGAGCCGGTTGCCCAGGCCCACCAGCCCCAGTGCCTCCTCCGGTCGCATCGGTGCCTTTGAAATCTCGGTCACCGCGGCCACGTTTTCGCGTGCGGTGAGGCTGGGGATCAGGTTATAGAACTGGAACACGAAACCGACGTGCTCGCGGCGAAAACGCGTGAGCTCGGACTCGGACGCGCCGGTCAGCATATGGTCGAGATAGCGCACCTCACCGCCGGTCGGTGCATCGAGCCCGCCGAGGATATTCAACAGCGTGGATTTGCCGCTGCCCGACGGGCCGAGCAGCACCACCAGTTCACCACGATTGAGCGTGAGGTCGATGCCGCGCAGCGCATGCACCTCGACCTCGCCCATGCGATAGATCTTGGTCAGTCCATGGGCGACGAAAATGGCGGTATGCGCGTTATTGGTTGTCATGCGACCTATCCTGCCACGCTCCCCCACCCATGGCCAGACGGCTTGACTAGGGCGACGGCGACATATGCTGCCTGAACCAGTGGGCGGCCTGATGTGCCACCTCTTCCAGCGTGCCCGGTTCCTCGAACAGGTGGGTGGCGCCTGGCACGATGAGCAGCTTCTTTTCGCAGCGCAATTGATCGTAGGCCTGACGATTGAGATCAATCACGCCATTGTCCTGCCCGCCGACCAGCAACAGCGTCGGTGCCGTGACGGTCGCCAGTACCTCATTGCTCGCCATGTCCGGGCGACCGCCACGCGACACCACGGCCCTGGCCTCGTCACCGAGCATCGCGGCAGCCTCAAGCGCGGCGGCCGCTCCGGTGCTGGCGCCAAAAAAACCCAGCGGCAACTCACGTATCTCTGCCTGGGCCACGACCCAGCGTACCGCATCCAGCAGGCGCTGCGTCAACAGTGCAATGTCGAAACGGCGAGCGTAATCGCGATCCTCTTCCGGCGTCAGCAGATCCATCAGCAGCGTGCCAACCCCGGCCTGACGCAGCACACCGGCCACGTAGTTGTTACGCGGCGAGTGGCGCGACGAGCCGCTGCCGTGGGCGAACAGCACCAGCCCGGTTGCATGTCCCGGAATCTCCAGCATGCCCTCGATCGTGGCGCTGCCGGCAGGAATATGGACCAGGCGGGCGGCGCTCATGCGTGAGTCCCCCGATGCATCGCTATCGGAATGCGACGGTTGCCGAAGGGATGGCTGAACACCCCGAAACGGCCTGCAATGCCGGTGCCGCAATGCGGGCAATGACCCTCCGGGGTCAGGCTGTACTGCTCGATGCGATACCAGTCGCGGACGATCAGCGGCTCGTGGCATCCTGGACAGGACGTGGTGCCACCGGTCGTGTCGTGCACGTTGCCGGTGTAGACGTAATGCAGCCCGGCTTTGAGCGCAATGTCGCGCGCACGGGTCAGCGTGGCGGCAGGCGTGGGCGGCACGTCCTGCATCTTCCAGTCAGGATGAAAAGCGGAAAAATGCAGCGGCACGTCAGGGCCGAGTTCACGCAGTATCCATTGGCTCATCGCCGAGAGCTCGGCATCGGAATCGTTCTGCCCGGGGATCAGCAGCGTGGTGATCTCGAGCCAGACATTCGTTTCGCGCTTCAGGTAGACCAGGGTATCGAGCACGGGTTGCAGATGCGCGCCGGTCAGCTTGACGTAGAAGTCATCGGTGAACGCCTTGAGGTCGACATTGGCCGCGTCCATTTTTGAATAGAACTCGCGACGCGGGGCATCGTGGATATAGCCCGCGGTCACGGCCACGGTCTTGAGTCCGCGCGCATGGCAGGCGTCGGCCACGTCCATCGCATATTCGGCAAAAATCACCGGATCGTTGTAGGTAAAGGCCACGCTCCTGCAGCCGCTCTGCTCCGCCGCCTTGGCGATTTCATCCGGCAGCGCCTGGTCCACCATGGTGTCGGTCTCGCGCGACTTGGAAATATCCCAGTTCTGGCAGAACTTGCAGGCGAGGTTGCAGCCGGCCGTGCCGAAGGAAAATACCGACGATCCGGGATAGAAATGATTCAGCGGTTTTTTCTCGATCGGATCGACGCAGAAACCGGACGAGCGGCCGTAGGTGGTGAGCACCATCTGTCCGCCTTCCATCTTGCGTACAAAGCACAGGCCGCGCTGGCCTTCATGCAGCTTGCAGTCGCGCGGACACAGGTCGCACTGGATGCGGCCATCGGGCAACGCATGCCACCAGCGTGCGGGGGTGTGCGATTCAGGAATGCTCATGGTCACCTTCCTTCCATTTGCTCACGGTATAGCGCGAGAGTTTGAGGGCATCCGCCCAAAACTGTTCCGACAACCCAGCCTTGCGTTTGAGGTGCGCCATGAATTGCGCTGGTGATGGCAACTGCTCCCACACCTGCGGCAAAAACGTGCTG
>JAIOJU010000258.1 GCA_019911765.1 Thiobacillus sp. | reverse complement strand
GCATGGCGACGGCATCCACCAGCACCGCGTCGAGCGGACTGGCCGATTGCATGACGGGGCTTTGCTGCAGGCTGCGCAGCACATTGTGGATGGCCGAGGCTTCCAGCAGCGGGAGTTCGAAACGCGCTCCGCCCGGCAGTGTCATGGCGCCTGTTTGCAATTGGCTGAGCGAGTCGAGCAATGAATATCCGCCTGCCCCGGCTGACACATTGCCGCCCGCATAGCTCCCTCCACCTCCCTGGGATGCGCCGCCGCCCCCGGCCAGTTGCTCAAACAGGTTGAACATGTCGCCGCCTGCCTGCTGGTTTGGTGCCGCCGCGCCAGAAACGGCGCCATGGCCGGCTGAAGCGGACGAATGCTGGGCGCGGCTCTTCGCCCCCACTTTGAGTTCAGGCAGAACGCCGTGGTCGATCAGATAACGGTTGATGGATTGATAAATGCCGGCGAGTTCGGTGGTCAACACCAGATCAAACTGGTTCAACAACACAATGCGGATGCTTTGTTCGGATTGCGTGCGGGTAATGCCATCGAGCAGGGCCTCGCACAGCGCGCGCGGGCCCAGTGGATTGTCGTTTTCAGCCAGGTCGGAGCGCCCCATCAAATGGGCGATACGGGCATCCAGTGCAACCAGTTCCTCCGCGCAGTTGTAACGCAGACGTGAGGTGGCCTTGTCGACAGCCAGGGTGATTTCGAAATCCTGGTCGCCGACCAGCGACAGCTCCATCAACTCGGGGGCGGGAGGGGCTTCGCGATTGAGCGTGAAGTCGTTGAACGACGAGAAAAAGGCGTCCTTGCAGGCACTTAGTAATTCATTGGCCTGTTTATTAAGGATGCCTTGCGCGCCGTAAAAGCTGTTGCGGGTTTCCAGCAAGGGTGAACGGTCTGCCATGGCCAGCAGCGTGTTTTCCATGGCTTCGGTTTGTCGCGTCAAAACGCGGGTCGCGCCCTCGATCAATAAATCGCGGCTGTCGTGCAACATGCCCAGGGTCTCGGACGAGACCTGAGCACGGCGTGACCGCTCAAATTGGTTGAGGTTAACTACGACTGAATTGTCAGGCATCTCGCGCTCCATGGTGATCACCTCGCGGTATCTGCGGTCGGACGGACAACGAATGGGGAGATGCGCAACCGGAAGCGACCGGCGGTCCCGCTGTCTCGTGCATCCGTGGCGAATGATTGAGACCGGTAACTTTGCGTCCCCGTCTCGCGGCGGGTTTGCCCTGTTCGGTGATCGTCAGTTGTGTCTGAAATTTGACACACAACCGCGTAACTGAACTATCGGTCGCGAGGATGGAGAACTTGAGTGCAGAGCGGAAAATTTTTACGCAGGACTATTTGTTAATTGTGATTTAAGACGCAGCATGGCTTTGCGGGTAAGTGACTGCTCCGGTATGTGAGCGTGGCCCGCACGTATTTCTGCTGCGAGCCGGTCGCAGTCAAGCGAAAAGCGCTGTTCGCCGTCGCTGTCGCAAAACAGCATATAGCCGCGTACCCCAACCCAGGCAACACGCGCGGTAGGGAGTCCTTCGTATGGCGGATCGAAGTCCACCCAGTCGCCCTCCATCAACTGCTCAGCCTGCAGCTGGGCGGCGTCATCCGAAGGCTCATCGGTCAGTCTGCGGGCGAACGAATCGATTTCTTCCTGTGATACCAGCTTGGGTGTGAACGTGCTGACTCGGGTTTCCTGCGGGCCCATGCCCGGACGGATCCAGCCTTCCTGGGTGGCGGTGATGGCGCTGAAGAAATCCTTGAGCTGCGCGGATTCGGCACCCTGTGCCAGCAGACCACGCCGCAGCTCGGTGTTGATCCTGGGAATCGATTGCAGGCGCGCTTCCCGCATGTCTCCGTCATCCGGCGGCTGCAGACTGAGAAACAACTGGAGCTGGGTCATGCAGGCATCGCGCCAGCCCGGGCCTTCGCCTGATTCAGATACATACAGTGAAGCCATGTAGGGAACCCAGGCCGCTTCCATGCGCCGGAGAACGGATTCTGGCGCAGGGTAGCGGGTGGTCAGATCATTCAGGTTTTCCAGCGCCAGCAGCGTGCCGAGCTCCTGCTGTTCAATATGCTCCAGGTTTGCGACTTCTGACGTCAACTCGGCCGAAGTGCGTGCGTTCTCCTCGCTCAGCCAGGTGGTTAGCGCCTGATGTGCCTGGGCAAAGGCTTCGATCTGGTGGCCCGGGTCATCAAGGACATGTGTGCAGGCTGCCTCGATCTGGGTGAGCGCCTGGAGATGTGAAGGATTGTGTTCGGGGAAATGGCGGGAAAAGAGTCCGAGCAGATCGATCAGTTGGCGCGCCGGGTGCTGGTCGTCGCTGAAAAACTCGGGCGAAACGAGCGCAACCCGGAGTGCGGGAATCTGCAATTGGGCGATTTCGGATTTGTAATGCGGCGAAATGTCCGGGTCGTCGAGGATGAATTCGAACAGGCCAGCCACCGCATCCAGCACCGCCAGATCGAACGTCCCGGCATCGGTTTGCCGGGCGTCCTGCTGCAATTGCCGCAGGACGAGCGTTGCTGGGGGCCGGCTGGGTCCCGAAACGCGTGGGATGTCGGCCTGCCAACGCGCCAGGCTATCCAGAAACCCTGGCAGAAGAGTGGGAAATGCGGTGCCGCTTGCCGGAGCAAATGATGTTTCCGGTCCAAATGAGCCAGCATTCCCGGGCGCACCGGATTGCTCGCTGACAGCCTGGATATGCGCCAGAATTTGCTGGCCGACATCCGAATCGCATTTTTTGGGCGGTGAGGTGGGGGCTGCGCGCACGGTCGTGTGTTCCTCTACTCCCTGGGCGCTCAAATATTGATTGAGCGCGGTGTATGTGTGTTTCAAGGTGTCCCGTAGCGGTACGGCTGCACACTGCAGTATCAGGGTGCCGCTCGGGATATCGATATCCAGGCTTTCCAGTGCACGCGACAAGGCGCGCATCACAGAAAGCGGCCCATAAGCCTCAATATAGTCAGTGTTCCCGGCCACCTCCTGCTGCAAGCCCAGCAAGCGGCTGAACAGCAGCAACATTTCAGGGCGCAGGGCTTCGGTCAGGTGGGCGGCCGCCTTGTCTTCGGCAAGTTGTCTGACCAGCATGGCGTCGTCCACCAGCTGCAGCGTGACGGGATGGCTGTCTGCCTGCTTGGTGACATTGCCCGGGTGGATCAGGTGTTGGCGAAACTGGTCGGCAAACGCCGTGGACAGGCTATCGGGATGCACGTCAATCCAGCCCAGGCAGGTTTGCCCGGTGGACAGCATGGAAGGCGTCATTTGCTCCACGATGGTGCGCATGATGGCATCGTGGATAAAGCCGCGGCTGCGCTGAAAGAAATTATCCAGTGCCTGCGCCATGCGCAGGTCGGCTTCGCGCAGCAGCGCTTCAGCGGAAAGGAGTTCGGTTTGCTTGTTCATGGCCTGATCGCAATAACGGCCATGGGCGGCGCATTATTGAATGGAGTCAGGATAGACACAGACAGGTGCTGGAGCGGGCGAAGGGAATCGAACCCTCCTCATGAGCTTGGGAAGCTCAGGTAATGCCACTATACGACGCCCGCGAAGTGCGTGTTTCCTTCGGGGACGTATGCCCTTCGGGGTAGAATCCAGGATGATACTGAAACTCACGTCCGGATAGAAGCTGTGATTGAACTGATCATCAATGGCGAACCCCGTAGCTTTCCTGCGCCGCTGACCCTTACCCTGCTGGTTGAATCGCTGGATTTGGCAGGGAAGCGCATTGCCATCGAGAAAAATGGCGAAATTGTCCCGCGCAGCCAGCATGCCGAAACGTCGCTGGTAAACGGCGACCGCCTCGAAATTGTCGTCGCCGTTGGCGGCGGCTGACCCCGTTATTCCTTTGCTTTAAGTCTTGAAGAACCTTATGGAACCACTCGTTATCGCCGGAAAATCCTATGCTTCCCGTCTGCTGGTCGGTACCGGCAAGTACAAGGATTTTGAACAGACGCGCCTCGCGGTTGATGCCTCGGGTGCGGAAATCGTCACCGTCGCCATCCGCCGCACCAACATCGGTCAGGACGCCAGCCAGCCGAGCTTGCTCGATGCATTGCCGCCGTCGAAATACACGTACCTGCCCAACACCGCCGGCTGTTATACGGCGGATGATGCGATTCGCACCCTGCGTCTGGCGCGCGAATTGTTGGATGGCCATAGCCTGGTCAAGCTCGAAGTGCTGGGCGATTCGGAGTCGCTTTACCCTAATGTCGCTGAAACGGTGAAAGCCGCCGAAGTGCTGGTAAAGGACGGCTTCCAGGTGATGGTGTATACCTCGGACGATCCCATTGTCGCCAGGCAACTGGAAGACATCGGCTGCGTTGCGGTGATGCCGCTGGCGAGCCTGATCGGTTCCGGCATGGGCATTCTCAATCCGTGGAACCTGCAGATCATCATCGACCGTCTCTCGGTGCCGGTGATCGTCGATGCCGGCGTCGGTACGGCCAGCGACGCCACCATTGCGATGGAATTGGGCTGCGACGCAGTACTGATGAACACCGCGATTGCCGGTGCGGGCAACCCGGTGCTGATGGCTTCGGCGATGCAAAAAGCAGTCGAAGCCGGACGCGAAGCCTTCCTGGCGGGCCGCATGCCGAAAAAAATCTATCAGGCCAGTCCCAGTTCGCCCACCAGCGGCCTCATCACCGGCAGCAAGTAGCATGACGACCGATACCGGCGCGCATCCGCGCATTCGTTCCTATGTGCTGCGCGCCGGACGCGTCGGCTCCGGTCAGGCGCGTGCGCTGGCCGAAATCGGGCCGCAGTTCATGCTGCCTTACCAGTCTGAACAGCTTGACCTTGATGCAGCCTTTGGCCGGACCGCCCCCCGGATTCTGGAAATCGGCTTTGGAATGGGCGAAGGCCTGGCCGAGATCGCTGCGACCCATCCCGGAAACGATTACCTCGGGGTCGAGGTGCATACACCCGGTGTCGGTGCGCTGTTGAAGCAGCTCGGCGAGCGCAGCCTCACCAATGTCCGGGTCATTCAGCACGACGCGGTCGAAGTGCTGACCAGGATGCTGGCACCGGACAGCCTCGCCGGCATCCACATTTTCTTCCCCGATCCGTGGCATAAAAAGCGCCATCACAAGCGCCGGTTGATCCAGCCGCCGCTGGTGCAACTGCTGGCCAGCCGCCTGCAGTCCGGCGGCTATATTCATCTGGCCACCGACTGGCAGGAATATGCCGAGCAGATGCTGGCCGTGCTGACAGCCGAACCGCTGCTGAAAAATTCCGTGGCCGACTATGCGCCGCGTCCTGATACCCGGCCCCTCACCAAGTTCGAGCAGCGCGGCATTCGCCTGGGACACGGCGTGTGGGATCTGGTGTTCCGCAAGGTTTAATTCTTCTCTGCTATCAGAACGGCTAACCGGGAAAACGGTTCCCGGGTTGCTGACCTTGGGTGGCCGCTTAAGGTCAGCCCGGCATGCTGGGACTTCATGTTTATACTTTTAACGTCCTATCATGGTGTTACGACGGGCATGGTTGCCGTGTCGCTGTTATCCGTTTCGATCAAGGAGGAAGACATGGCGTTTGGTGTTGTCGGGTCTGGCTGTATGGCCCACAGAATTGCGCTGGCCGGCCACTATCATGTTGATGGTGCGATCCTTGAAAAAATGCCGCACCCGTATTCCAGCTTTGTTCAGGAGAAGATGACATGAACGACGACACCGATGTGATGCTGCCATGTACGTTTGTCATTTTTGGTGCAACGGGTAATCTTTCCACCAACAAACTGTTGCCTGCCTTGTACCATCTGGAAGCAGCGGCCCGCCTCTCGGAATCGCTCAGCATCATCGCGTTCTCGCGGCGCGAATGGAGTGATGATGACTGGCGCAAACACATGCGCGAAGTGCTCGCCGACAAGATCAAGGGCAAGCAGGACACCCCGGTGTTCGAGCGCTTCATCGCGCGTTTCACCTATCAGCAGGGTGATCTCAACGACATCGAATCGTATCAGGCGCTTGCCAAACGCCTGCCCAATGAGGAGGCGTGCTCGAGCACGGTGTTTTATCTGGCCATCAAACCGGCCGAATTCGGCGCAGTGGTCCACAACCTTGAAGCCGTCGGCCTGAACCGGCCGCGCGGACTGAACCGCGTGGTGGTGGAAAAGCCTTTCGGCGAAGACATTGAATCGGCACGTATGCTGAATCACTTGCTGCACCAGCATTTTGACGAAGAGCAGATCTTTCGCATCGATCACTTCCTCGGCAAGGAAACCGTGCAGAACCTGCTGGTGTTCCGCTTTGCCAATACCCTGATCGAGCCATTGTGGAACCGCAATTTCATCGACCACGTGCAGATCACCGTGGCCGAATCGATCGGCATCGAGAAACGTGCCGATTATTATGACCATGCCGGCGCACTGCGCGACATGCTGCAAAACCACCTGATGCAACTGCTCACCGTGGTGGCGATGGAACCGCCGCCCGCGCTGGAGGCGGATGCCTTGCACGACGAGAAGGTGAAGGTGATGCGCTCGATCCGTCCCATCGCGAAGCGATCGGTGCATGCGCATGCCATACGTGCACAGTACACGCGCGGGATGATCGATGGCTCATCCGTTCCGGGTTATCAGCAGGAAGAAAACGTCGAGTCCAATTCCATCACCGAGACTTATGTGGCAGCCAAGTTCTATATCGATAACTGGCGCTGGCGCGGTGTGCCGTTTTATCTGCGCACCGGCAAGCGCATGCCGCGCCAGACTTCGATGATCGCGATCCGCTTTCGCCACCCGCCGCAGCAGCTGTTTCGTGAAACCCCGCTGGAAACGATCGACCCCAACTGGATCCTGCTGTCGATCCAGCCGGATGAATCCATGCGCATGGAAATCCACGTCAAGCAGCCGGGGCTGGATATGGACACGCGCTTGATGCAGATGAACGCGAGCTACCTGAAAACGGACGAGGAAGCGCTCGATGCGTACGAAACCCTGTTGCTCGATGTCATCGAAGGCGACCGTTCCCTGTTCCTGCGCTTTGATGAAGTGGAGTGGGCGTGGCGAGTAGTCGATCCCATCCTCAAACACTGGGCGGTGGAACGTGACTACATCCCCACCTACACCGCCGGCACCTGGGGGCCCGCCGATGCCAACCGGCTGTTTGATAGCGACGATCAGACCTGGCGGAATGAACTATGAGCTTGCCGGATTGGCGGGTGTTTTCTGATCCGGAAGCCCTGGTCGCGCGGCTGGCGGACTCCCTGTGCGAAGTGGCTGAAGAAGCCATCGCAGAACGCGGAGCATTTCATCTGGTCCTGGCCGGCGGCAGCACGCCGAAGGCGCTTTATCGTGCGCTGGCCGCGCGCGGCGCGGGTGATGCCCATTGGCATCTTTGGTATGGCGATGAGCGGTGTTTGCCGCCCGATCATCCAGAGCGCAACAGCTACATGCTTGAAATGGCCTGGCTGGCGTCGTCGCGTATCCCCGCTGCCAATCGTCGTCCGATTCCCGCCGAGTTGGGGCCGGATCAGGCAGCCACATTGTATGACCGCGAGTTGAAAAGCCAGGCTGATTTTGATGTGGTGCTGCTGGGCATGGGCGAGGACGGCCACACCGCCAGCCTGTTTCCCGGCCATGACTGGGGCATGGTACCGGGCAGCCCGGATGTCCTGGCCGTGCGCAATGCGCCCAAGCCACCGCCCGCGCGGGTGAGCCTGTCAGCCGCGCGGCTCTGCCGCAGCGAGCGGGTATGGTTCCTTGTCACCGGCAGCAGCAAGAAAACCGCGATTGCCTATTGGAAAGAGGGGGGCGTGCTGCCGGTTGCAAGCGTGCATGGCTTGCGCGAAACGGTGGTCTGGCTGGACGCAGAGGCCTTGCCGGCAGTCGGTTAGCGGAGGCCGTAAACGAGATCAATCACAGGCCCTAGGCTGGGGCATCGGCCTCAGGCGCATCCGGATCCGTTTTCGCAGGTTGCGCCGCTTTGCTCCGGGCGGCCGCCAGCATCGCCTGCCGCGTAGCCGGCGTTTCCAGGCTGATCCGCCCCAGCGCACCGCTGCGGTAATCGGTCAGAAAAATCATCGCCGCTTTTTCCAGATCGAGTTCGCCGCCGCGTCCCTTCAAAATGCAGCCGCGTTTTTTTGCCACGGCTTCCAGTACCCCGGTTGCATCCAGTCCTTCCAGCGAGAG
>JAIOJU010000257.1 GCA_019911765.1 Thiobacillus sp. | reverse complement strand
GACAGGATGAAACGGATGGATTTTTTCGTAGGGCAAGGCGCGAGGAGGCGACATAGCGGGCTCTATGGCAACGACGAGCAACGCCGCCATGCGGAAAAAGACGCCGTTTCATGTTGCATTATTTCGGAAGCAGACCACTAGCTCAGGCCGTACCGCTTGAGCTTGCGATACAGCGTGCGCTCGGTGATGCCGAGCGCGGCGGCTACCCGGCTGCGATGGCCATCGTGTGTGTCGAGCAGGGCGCGTATGTGCGAGCGCTCGACATCGGCCAGCGGTTGAACACCAGGCTGAACCGGTGCCATCACGGTGGGCAGATGCAGGTCGGTGGCACGGATCACGCAGTCACGACAGGTCAGCACCGCGCGCTGCAACACATTACGCAGTACGCGTACATTGCCCGGGAATTCATAGGCCTGCAGCGTGGCCAGCGCAGTCGCATCCAGCCGGCAGGCGCGCCGGTTTCCGGCCAAGCGCTTGAGCATGAGCGTTGACAGTGCGGGGATGTCATCGCGCCGCTCGCGCAACGTCGGCAGTACCACATCGATTCCTGCCAGGCGGTAATACAGGTCCAGCCGGAAGCGTTTCTCGTCCACTTCATCCAGCAGCCTGCGATTGGTGGCAGACACCAGGCGCACGTCAGCCGTCAGGGTGTGGGTGCCTCCCACGCGCCGGAATTCACCGGATTCCAGGACGCGCAGCAGCTTGGCTTGCAAGCCCAGCGGAATCTCGGCGACCTCGTCCAGAAACAGCGTGCCGCCGTCCGCCAGTTCAAACAGGCCTTTCTTCAAGCCGCTGCTGCCCGAGAATGCGCCACGTTCGTGGCCGAACAGCTCGCTTTCGAACAGGGTTTCCGGTACGGCAGCACAGTTGATCACGATGAAGGCGCCACCGGAGCGCATCGAGCGGGCATGGATAAAACGGGCGGCGAGTTCCTTGCCGACACCGCTTTCACCGTAAAGCAGAATCGACGCCTCGCTCTCGGCCACGCGCGCGAGGTTATCCACGCAACTCAGGAATGCCGGGGATTGCCCCACCATTTGCATGGCATCGCAATCCGTACCGATATCGGCTTCCAGCGGAAAAAGCTGTTCACCCAGATAGCGTTCGCCATCCGCACCGCGCAACGCGTGGCCACGGATGCGTGTGCGCTCGGGTTGGTCGTCGGCGTGAAAGTGCGTGTGCAATACCTCGACTGCCTCACCGTGTTCGAACAGGGCGCGATGCGGGCACTGTTCGCCGTTTTCATGGCAGGGGCGCGATGCGTGGTGTGATACGGCATAACAGTGCTGGCCGACGATGGCAACAGGCGTGACTCCATAGGTTGCGCAATAGCGCTGATTGGCCGCCACGATGCGGTAGTCGCGATCGATCACCACAAAAGGCTGGTCGTTCGCATCGATGAGGTCTTGCAGTTCGATAGACGGCATGACGATCTCCTGTGTTGTCATGACCAATGATAACAATGACATGACAATAACGCCATGTCAGCGTGGGTACCAATTTGGAGAATGGCCTGGAGGGCAACGATTACAAGGTTTGTAGCGCTGGCATGACTGTTGCATCGAGTCTTGTCACATCAACCCACAACAGGATGGAGATAAACATGACCGAAAAGAAGAACTGGAAACTGCAACCTGGCGTGAGCCTGGCCCCGGAAGTGGCCGACGAGGTGGCCAAGGTCGCCTGTGCGTTGAAGAGCCTGTCCGCCTACACCACCTTTGCCATGGAGCGGGAGGACTGCCCGGAGGATCTGAGGAAGATCGTGGATGATGGCCTGGAAGCCATGGCACGCATCTTTCAGTGGTGATCGCCATCCCCGACCGAAACAACACCAACCGACATAGCACAAGGAGCGACAACAAATGGCACATATCGTGATTCTGGGCGCCGGTATCGGCGGCATGACCATGGCGTATGAAATGCGCGAGCAGGCGCGGGCCGAAGACAAGGTTACCGTGATATCCAATCTGCCGTATTTCCAGTTCACCCCTTCCAACCCCTGGGTGGCGGTCAACTGGCGCAAGTTTGATGACATCACCATTCCGGCCGCACCGTACCTGAACAAGAAAAACATTGATTTCATTGGCGTGGGCGCGGCACGCGTGCATCCGGAGCGCAATCAGATTGAGCTGACCGACGGCCAGATCGTGGATTACGATTTTCTCGTCATTGCGACCGGACCCAAGCTGGCGTTTGACGAAGTGCCTGGATTGGGACCGGATGGCCATACCCAGTCGATTTGCCAGGTTGAACATGCCAAGGCCGCTGGCCGCGTATGGGACAGCTTTGTGGATAATCCGGGCCCGATCGTGGTGGGTGCGGTACAGGGCGCGTCCTGCTACGGTCCGGCCTACGAGTTCGCCATGATCATGGATACCGATCTGCGGAGACGCAAGATCCGTGACCGGGTGCCGATGACCTTCGTCACGGCCGAACCGTACGTCGGCCACCTGGGCTTGGGCGGGGTCGGCGATTCGAAAGGCATGCTCGAATCCGTGATGCGTGATCGCCACATCAAGTGGATCTGCAATGCAAAAGTCACCAAGGTTGAAGCCGGCAAGATGTTCGTTGCCGAGCATAACGACAAGGGCGAGGTGATCAAGGAGCACGAACTGCCGTTTGCCTACTCGATGTTGCTGCCCGCATTCAAGGGGATCGATGCCGTATTCGGGATCGAGGGGCTCACCAACCCGCGTGGCTTTATCACCATTGACCCATTCCAGCGCAACGTTAAATTCCCGAATATCTATTCGGTGGGCGTTTGCGTCGCCATTCCACCGGTCGAAGCCACGCCGGTGCCGACCGGTACGCCCAAGACGGGCTACATGATCGAATCCATGGTAACCGCCACCTCGCACAATATCCGCGCGGTACTCGATGGCCGGGAACCCACCGTGAAGGCCACCTGGAACGCCATCTGCCTGGCTGATTTCGGCGATACCGGCGCAGCTTTCGTGGCACTGCCGCAGATTCCGCCGCGCAACGTCAACTGGTTCAAGGAAGGCAAGTGGGTGCACCTGGCCAAGGTCGGGTTCGAGAAATATTTCATGCGCAAAATGAAAAAAGGCACGACCGAACCGCTGTATGAAAAATATGTGCTTGGCCTGATGGGCGTCAAGAAGCTCAAATAATCTCTCCTCGAGGCTCCTGCCTTAAGCGCCTTCGGGCGCTCTTTTTTTGGCCGGTGAGACGTGTCGCACGGCTATAATTCCCCGTTCTTTGCACAAGCTATCACTTTGCCACGGTGCCATGACGCCGAAGGATTCCCCATGCTTCTGATGATCGATAACTATGACAGCTTCACCTACAACCTCGTGCAGTACTTCGGCGAGCTGGGTGAAGACGTCAAGGTCATTCGCAACGATGAAATCGATCTGCCTGGCATCGCGGCGCTGAAACCCGATCACATCGTGGTGTCCCCCGGCCCTTGTACGCCCAATGAAGCGGGCGTGTCGGTGCCGCTGATCAAGGAATTCGCAGGCCAGATTCCGATTCTGGGCGTGTGCCTTGGCCACCAGAGTATCGGCCAGGCTTTTGGCGGAAGGATTATTCGCGCCAAGGAACTGATGCACGGCAAGACGTCGATGATCCACCATGCCGATACCAGCGTGTTCAGGGGGCTGCCCAATCCGTTTCGCGCCACACGCTACCATTCACTGGTGATCGAGCGTGAAACCCTGCCGGCGTGCCTGGAAATCACCGCGTGGACCGACGACGGCGAAATCATGGGCGTTCGCCACAAAACGCTGGCGGTTGAAGGCGTGCAGTTTCATCCCGAGTCCATCCTGACCGAACATGGTCATGCCATGCTCGCCAACTTCCTGAAAGGACAGGGATGACGCAATACAAGGACTTGCTGACGCTGCTGCTGGATCGCCACGATCTGCCGCGAGACACCATGCTCGGCGCAATGCGTGCGCTGATGGGCGGTGAATATACGCCTGCGCAGATCGCCGGATTCCTGATTGCATTGCGCATGAAAGGCGAATCGGTAACCGAAATCGCGGCGGCGGCGGCGGTCATGCGCGAGCTGTCGACCAAGGTGCCGCTCGCGGGCGTCGAGCATCTGGTCGACACCTGCGGCACCGGCGGCGACGGTGCGCATA
>JAIOJU010000256.1 GCA_019911765.1 Thiobacillus sp. | reverse complement strand
CGCTGGCGCTGATCGTGATTTACCTGGTGCTGGCGGCGCAGTTCGAGAGCTTCATCTCGCCCTTCATCATCATGCTGACCGTGC
Source organism: Thiobacillus sp. (assembly GCA_019911765.1). Lineage (GTDB taxonomy): Bacteria > Pseudomonadota > Gammaproteobacteria > Burkholderiales > Thiobacillaceae > Thiobacillus. Next base: position 23,739 of record JAIOJU010000256.1, on the reverse strand, counting down.
CGCTCGCCGCCACCGGCGCATTGCTGGCGCTGAAGCTCACCGGCGCCACGCTCAATGTCTACAGCCAGATCGGGCTGGTGATGCTGGTCGGCCTGATCACCAAGCACGGCATCCTGATCGTCGAATTCGCCAACCAGCTGCGCGAGCGTGGCAAAGGCAAGGTCGAGGCCGTGATCGAGGCCGCCAGCCTGCGCCTGCGGCCGATCCTGATGACCACCGCCGCGATGGTGCTGGGCGCGGTGCCGCTGGCGCTCGCCAGTGGCGCCGGCGCCGAATCGCGCTCGCCCATCGGCTGGGTCATCGTCGGTGGCCTGCTGCTCGGCACCCTGCTGACCCTGTTCGTGATCCCGGTTGCCTACACCCTGCTGACGCGCGACCGCCCGGTCACCGTTCATTCCTCCGTCCAGCCCTCATCCACTCCCTGAAAGTGACGAACTGGCCAGCCATCCTGACGAGGCTTCGTCAGGATGGCTGGCCAGATGCATTTCATCAAGCTGCAATTTCCCCCTGATTTAATAAGGTTTTTCGGTGTTTCACCGAAGTTGGGAGGCTTGGCATGAACCCTGCTCGATATCTAGTACAAAACACACAAGGAGATACCGGCATGATCGAACTGGAACCTGGCAACGCGCTGGACATTAACCTGAAAGAAGACGGCCAGGGCCGCGATCGTGTCGTGCTGTCGATGCAGGCCCACGACTGTACGCTCAACCTCACCCCGCACCAGGCACGTGTGCTCGCCACCGAACTGATCATGGCGGTGAACCGTGCCGAAGTCCGCAACAACCTCAAGCACAACCAGAACATGGTACGTGGTGCCCAGTCGCTGGAACAAAAGCGCAACCTGTTCAACCAGGCCTATGCCAAATAGTTTCTAGGCCAGCCGGATTCGGCTGGACCAGGGGTAGCGGGCGATCGGGCTTGACCTACCCAATAAGAAACCTCCGCATTGTCGGAGGTCGGCCATCCGTGATAGGGTGGCAACTAGGCGCGAGGGACTTCGTCCTCGCGCCTTTTTATTTTCTTTTTTCGCAGGAAACAGCATGGCCGTCATCGAACTCACCAAGGACAATTTTGAATCCACCATCCAGAGCAACGACGTTGTCATCGTCGACTTCTGGGCACCATGGTGTGGCCCCTGTCGCGGTTTTGCGCCGATTTACGACGCAGCCTCCGAGAAGCACGCCAACATCGTCTTCGCCAAGGTCAACACCGAAGTCGAACAGGAATTGGCCGGTTTCTTCCAGATTCGTTCGATCCCCACGCTGATGGTGTTCCGCGAGCAGGTCATTCTGTATTCGGAATCGGGCTCGCTGCCCGCCAGCGCACTGGATTCGCTGATCGAGCAGGTGATGGCGCAGGACATGGCACAGGTCCACAAGGACATTGCCGAGCAGCAAGCCCAAGCTCCGGAAGCTTAAGTCCGCAACAACTGCCGCAACAGAGGCAGCGTAATCGGCCGCCGCGTTTCCAGACTGAAACGATCCAGCGCTTCCAGCACCCGCAGCAGGCTTTGCATGTCGCGCGCGGTGTGATTCAACAGATAGTCCGCCACCTGCGGTTCCAGCCGGAACCCCAGGTTTTCGGCGTGCTGCGCCAGTGCGGCGCTTTTCTCGGTGTCGTTCAGGCCGTGCAACTGGAACACCAGCCCCCAGCCCAGCCGGGTCTGCAATTCCGGCATCACCGGCAAATCGGCCGGGGCGACGGTGCCGGCTGCCAGCCACAACCCGCCCGCTTCGCGCACCCGGTTGAATGCGGCAAACCCGGCATGCTGCTGTGCCGCATCCCAGGTCTCGACCTGATCGGCGATAACGGCCGGTGCGGCAACCAGTCCGCTGGCATCCACCGCCAGCCCGCGTGCCCGGCACGCATGCGCCCAGGCCGCCAGCAAATAACTCTTGCCGCTGCCCGGCGCGCCCCACACGTACACCATGCGTTCGCGTGCGCTGCCGTCGAGCATGGCGCGGAGCTGCGCCATCAGTTCGACATTGCGCCCCGCCACGAAACGGGCGAGCTCAGGCTGGGCAGGCGGACGGATATCGAGAAGCAGCTGTTGCATAGGGCCGCAAGGATACGGCACTTGTCCCGCGGGGGGTAGCCGGGCGACGCCGCGGCGCGTTCCGGAAAAACCCCATGCGGGCAGGGTGAAAGCGACTGCCGCACACGGCTATACTTGCGGTTTTCGCACCGCACCCGAGTCGTTCCGATGAGCCTTGCCTTCCCCGTTCCCGTCAAACCCGTCATCCAGGCGCCGCCCATGGTGGAAGAGATTCTCACCGACGAAGAAAGGTCTGCGCTCAAGTCGCGCATCAAGGCGCTGATGAAGCAGCAGGACGCGGTGCTGGTCGCGCATTACTACACCTCGGCCGACCTGCAGGACCTGGCCGAGGAAACCGGCGGCTGCGTGTCGGATTCGCTGGAGATGGCGCGATTCGGCCATGCCCACCCGGCGAAGACGCTGATCGTCGCCGGAGTCAAATTCATGGGCGAGACCGCCAAGATCCTCAATCCGGAAAAGCGCGTCATCATGCCCGACCTCGGCGCCGAGTGTTCGCTCGACCTGGCCTGCCCGGCAGATGAGTTTGCCGCGTTCTGCGACGCCCACCCGGACCGGCTCTCGGTCGTCTACGCCAACACCAGCGCGGCGGTAAAAGCGCGCGCCGACTGGGTTGTCACCTCGGGCATTGCCGCCAGGATCGTCAAGTACCTGCATCGCCAGGGCCACAGACTGCTGTGGGCGCCGGATCGCCATCTGGGCGACTACGTACAGCGTATCAGCGGCGCCGACATGCTGCTGTGGCAGGGTTCGTGCGTGGTGCATGAGGCCTTCAAGGCCGAGGCGCTGAAAAAGCTGCACGCCGAACATCCGCAAGCGGCCGTGCTGGTACACCCCGAGTCGCCGCAATCGGTGATCGCGCTGGCCGACGTCGTCGGCTCGACCACGCAGCTGATCGACGCCGTGCGTACGCTGCCCAACCCCGAATTCATCGTCGCTACCGACAACGGCATCTTCCACAAGATGCACGAAGCCGCCCCCGGCAAGCTGCTGATCGAAGCGCCGACCGCGGGCGAAGGCGCCACCTGCACCTCGTGCGCGCACTGCCCGTGGATGGCGATGAACGGCCTGCGCAACCTGGCCCATGTGCTGGAGAACGGCGGCAACGAAATCCATATCGAGGAATCCATTCGCACCAAGGCACGCCTGTCGATCCAGAAAATGCTGGATTTCGCCGCGGCCGAAAAATCCGGCCAGATCCAGCTCGGCGACTGAGGCGCACCCGTCATGGCCGGCGCCAGCCTGCTCGCCCTGCTCGACGACATCGCCACCATCCTCGACGATGTGTCGGCGATGACCAAGGTCGCCGCCAAGAAAACCACCGGCGTGCTGGGCGACGATCTCGCACTCAACGCCCAGCAGGTCAGTGGAGTTCGAGCCGAACGCGAATTACCGGTGGTGTGGGCCGTGGCCAGGGGATCGTTCCGCAACAAGCTGATTCTGGTGCCGGCCGCGCTCGCCATCAGCGCGCTGGCGCCGTGGGCCATCACGCCGCTATTGATGCTGGGTGGCGCGTTTTTGTGCTTTGAAGGCTTCGAGAAGCTGGCGCATAAAACCCTGCACGCGCCCGATGAAGATGCCGCGCACCGTGCCGAAATCACCCACGCATTGACCAATCCGGCAGTCGATCTGGTGGCGCTGGAGCGCGACAAGATCAAGGGTGCGATCCGCACCGATTTCATCCTGTCCGCCGAAATCATCGTCATCACGCTCGGCACCGTGGCCGCTGCGTCGTTTGGCAATCAAGTCACCGTGCTCGCTGCCATCGCTATATTGATGACCATCGGCGTGTACGGCCTGGTCGCCGGTATCGTCAAGCTCGATGACGCCGGGCTCTATCTCAGCCAGCAAGCCTCAAGATCTGTCCAGGCACTGGGACGCGGCATCCTCGCCGCCGCCCCGGTCATGATGAAAGCGCTGTCGGTCATCGGCACCGCCGCCATGTTCCTCGTCGGCGGCGGCATCCTCATGCATGGACTGCCCGGTGCGCACCACATGGTCGAGGCAGCCGCGCACGCGACCAGCCTTCTGCCCGCAGTCGGCGGCATGCTGGGCGCTATCACACCACTGCTGCTGGATGGTCTGGCAGGTGTTGTCGCGGGTGCGCTGGTGCTGGTGGGCGTGATGCTGGCCAAGCGCCTGTTCAGGAAGAACGCAGCCGCGTGAGCTGACGGTCATGCAGGCGCGATAGCAACGACTGCGCAATCAGCGCCCCCAGCAGCGCCATGAACATATCCCACTGCGTATCCCACACGTCGCCCTGGGTGGCGAGAAACGCATCGGCGTCGGCCCCCATCACCAGTGCCGACCACCATTCGACGAATTCGTAACAGGCGCTGAACGCCAGCACCACGCACGTCGTCAAAAGAAACAGCCAGCCGCCGGGCCGCAAGGGCGTGGCACGCAGCAGAATCTCACGCGTCAGCATCGCCGGGATAAAGCCCTGCGCCAGATGCCCCAGCCGGTCGTAATGATTGCGCGCCAGGTCGAACGCATCCTGCGCCCAGAAACCCAGCGGCACCCGGGCATAGGTGTACGCGCCGCCGAGCATCAGGATCAGGCCATGGATGAACAGCAAGCGATACACCAGCGGCGTCAGCGGATAGCGGCGATGGCTGGCGATCAATAACGGCACCCCCAGCATCACCGGTGCGGTTTCCAGCACCCAGGTCAGGCGGTCAAACGGGTCGAGCCCCGACACAACCAGCGCCAACAAGGACAGCCCCACCAGCACCGGTTTCTCGATCTGTGCCACGCTCATTCCCATGCGCCATGCCCTCCTTGCTGTTCCAGTTCGGCAAAGCGCGCTTCCAGCGCCCGCATCGTTTCCGCCCGCTTGCCCTGCCAGGTCAGCGCCTCGCCGACAAAGCCATCGATAAAAAACGGGATCGGCAACCAGTCGCCCTTGGGCAAGGCCTTGCCCAGGCCGTGGAAATAAATCGGTACCACCGGCACATCCGGTGCGTGCTCCATCAGGTGGGCGATACCGGATTTCAGTTCGCTGCGCTTTTCCGGCTCGCCGCGTGAGCCTTCTGGGAACAGGATCAGGATGTCGCCTGCATTCAATGCCGCTTCAATATGCGCCAGCGGGGCCACACCGGGTTTGGGCCGCCGCGCCAGCGGCAGGATATGCATGATGTTGAGCGCAAACCAGGCGATGAAGCGGTTCTTCAGAAAGTAATCCGCCGCCGCCACCGGCCGCACCCGATGCAACTGCGAAAGCGGAAACAAGCTCATCAGCAGCAGCGTATCGAGATGACTGTTGTGGTTGGCAGCGAGGATCGCCGGACCGGTTTGGGGCAGGCGCTCGGCGTGGCGCAGGTTGACACCCAGCACGAGGGCAAGGAAGGGGCGCACTAGCAACAGGAAGAAAGCAGCTTGCAGCCAGCGTGACATCCGACCAATCCTGGCGCGCTGCCAAGCGGGAATTGAGAAATCGTGCATCAATACTCAACCCGAATTCAGCCAAGAAAATAATCCGACGGCCCATGCAAACGTGACCACGCCTCCGAACAAACTCACCAACAGTGAATTACGGTCCCCCATTTCGGCTTTGTATTTGCCCAGCGTCAAAATAAGGAGATAAAAGCGCCCCAAATAAAATGCAACCACATCGATTAGAAAGTTGAACACGGCATCCAACATGGCGCTACCCTCCTTTCAATAATGTAGGTAATACACAAAATGGAAAAACAGCGGCGCCGTATAGGTCAGGCTGTCCACCCGATCCAGTATCCCGCCATGTCCCGGAATCAGGCTGCCGCTGTCCTTGATGCCCAGATCGCGCTTGAGCGCTGAAATGGTGACGTCGCCGACGAAGCCGCCGATGCCGATGATGAGGCCTGCGGCGATGGGCTGCCAACTCACCAGCGGCGTGAGATAAGGCGCGGCGAGCCAGGCGACCAGCGTGGTGGTGGCGACGCCGCCGAGGAAGCCGCCCAACGTTTTGCCGGGGCTGACTTTGGGGATGACCTTGATGCGGCCGATGAGCTTGCCCCAGACGAACTGCATCACATCGTTGAATTGGGTGAGAAACACCAGAAACAGCAGCAGGCCGGCGCTACCGGCTGCCGGGTTGCCCGCATCCGGCAATGCCAGCAAGAAGGCAGCGTGCGACAACGAAAACACGGTAGTCATTAGGCCCCAGTGCAGTGTGCCGGCGGCTTTGAGAAAGCCCTGCGTTTCGCCGACGATGACCATCTTGAGTGGGATGAACAGGAACAGATAGACCGGGATGAAGACGATGAACATGCCGAACCAGGCCTGGTTCACCCAGAAATATTGCAGCGGAATGGCGAGGTAGGCCCAGAACAGCACGCGGCGGTCGGCGCGGCGGGTAGGGATGATGCTGAAGTATTCCTTGAGCGCGAGAAAGCTCACCAAGGCGAAGAAGACGATGGATAGCTGGCGGTTGACCGCGATCGCGAGGATGAACAGCCCGGCCATCACCCACCACGAGCGCATGCGCAGCCACAGTTCGTGATCGCCAGGACCGGGTTTGAACTGGCGTTTCAAGCCGATGATGAGCGTGCCGAGCACCAGCAGGCCGAGAATTCCATAAAGGGCGTATTGCAGGTTAAGCGGCATTCCGGGTTTCCTTCAGCGCGGCGCGTGCCCGGTTGAATATCGTCCACCCCAGCAGGACCAGCATTGCGCCCAGTCCCCAGTTGATCCAGTTGCCCGGTGCCACGCCCAGCCCCAGCACCAGCCCGAGCGCACCGAACCACAGCGCGCGATCGCTCTTGCCCATGGGCCCCTGATACTGGCGGCGCGCGCCGATCTGCACCGCCACCACGCCGGTCATTTCCGACATGACCGCCAGCACCACGATGCCTTCGACCAGCGGCACATACACCATCGGCACCCAGGCCAGCGGCAGGTAAAGCGCAACATCGGAAATCACGTCGCCGAGTTCGTTGAGGACGGCGCCGAGCCGGGATTGCTGGTGATGTTCGCGCGCCAGCATGCCGTCGATGGCGTTGAGGCCCATGCGCAGCAGCAGGATCAGCGGCAGCAGCAACAGCGGCCAGGTCTCGAACGGCCGCCAGGCGATCAGCCCGCCGCCGACCACCGACAGCACGATGGCGGCCACCGTTACCTGATTGGCGGTGACCCCGCGCGCCGCAAGGGCATCGACCAGCGGCCGCAGCAGCGCCTGGAAGCGGGGTTTCAGATCATAGACAGAGGCCACGGTGTTTTCCCTGAATGTTGGATGGTTATTGCGCCCATTTTTTGCGCCACGGCGCACGACGCGATTGTAATCGCGTCAACGCTCACGGCTTCTCCCCATATCCCGTAAAATACCGGCTTTGAAGCAAATGGAATCGGCATCGCCCCTGGCAACGCCCGAACACAACCCAGCATGACCGCACGCCTGCGCGAAATCCCCTACAACTACACCTCGTTTTCCGACCGCGAGATCGTCATCCGCCTGTTGGGCGCGGACGCGTGGGGCGTGCTCAACACACTGCGTGGCGAACGCAAGACCGGCCGCTCGGCGCGCATGCTGTTCGAGGTGCTGGGCGATATCTGGGTGGTGCGGCGCAATCCCTATCTGGAAGACGATCTGCTCGACAACCCCAAGCGCCGGCAGATGCTGGTCGATGCGCTGCGGCACCGTTTGCACGAGATCGAGGTACGCCGCCAGGGCAACGAACTGGTGGGCCAGCTGCTGACCGCCGCCTCGCGCGCGGTACGCGAATTCGAGGCCTGGTTCGACGACACCACCAGCCTGCGCACCCGCATTCTGCGCCGCCTCGGTGGCGTCACCCGGCGCGACAACATTTCGTTCGATGGCCTGGCGCGCGTCTCGCACGTCACCGACGCCACCGACTGGCGGGTGGAATATCCGTTCGTGGTACTGACGCCGGACACCGAAGCCGAAATGGCCCGGCTGGTGGCGGGGCTGATCGAACTGGGCCTGACCATCATCCCGCGCGGCGGCGGCACCGGCTATACTGGCGGCGCGGTTCCGCTCACCGACCGCGCCGCGGTCATCAACACCGAAAAGCTCGAAGCCTTGAGCGCGGTGGAGATGCGCCATCTGCCCGGCGTGGAATTCGAAGTCCCCACCATTCACTGCGGCGCGGGCGTTGTCACCAAGCGGGTGATGGACGCGGCCGATGCGGCCGGTCTCGTGTTCGCGGTCGACCCGACCTCGGCCGACGCCTCGACCATCGGCGGCAACGTGTCGATGAACGCGGGCGGCAAGAAAGCCGTGCTGTGGGGCACGGCGCTGGACAACCTGGTGTCGTGGCGCATGGTGACGCCGGACGCCGAGTGGATCGAAGTCAGCCGGGTGAACCACAACCTCGGCAAGATTCACGACGTGCCGTCGGCCACCTTCGAAGTCCGCCGCTTTGCCGCCGATGGCAAAACGCCGAAAGGCTCGCCGGAAATCCTCATCATTCCCGGCAGCCGTTTCCGCAAGACCGGACTCGGCAAGGACGTTACCGACAAGTTCCTCGCCGGCCTGCCCGGCATCCAGAAGGAAGGCTGCGACGGCCTGATCACCTCGGCACGCTTCATCCTGCACCGGCTGCCGGCGCATACCCGCACCGTGTGCCTGGAGTTCTTCGGCCACGCCTCCGAAGCCACGCCGGCCATCGTCGAAATCAAGGACTATTGCGACAGCCACGGCGACATCCTGCTCGCCGGACTGGAGCATCTCGACGCACGCTATGTGAAGGCCGTCGGCTACGCCACCAAGGCGCCGCGCACCACGCGACCGAACATGGTGCTGCTGATCGACGTGGTGTCGGACAACGAAGCCGCCGTGGGCGAGGCTGCCTCGAATATCGTGCACATTGCCAATGCGCGTGGCGGTGAAGGCTTTGTCGCCGTATCGCCGGAAACGCGCAAGAAGTTCTGGCTCGACCGCGCCCGCACCGCCGCGATTGCCGCCCACACCAACGCATTCAAGATCAACGAGGATGTGGTGATTCCGCTGCCGCGCCTGGGCGACTACACCGACGGCATCGAACGCATCAACATCGAGCTGTCGATTGCCAACAAGCTGGTCCTGCTCGATGCGCTGACCGGATTCTTCAGCGCGGCACGCCTGCCGCTGCTGGAAGACGACGACACCGTGGCCGACCCGGAACAGGTGGAAGACAAGCGCCAGCGCGCGCTGGCGCTGATCGAAACGGTGCGCACCCGCTGGGCCGGGTACCTGGCCAACCTCGATGCGCCCATGCCCACGGACGATCCGCGCCTCACCCCTCACCCCTCACCCCTCACGATTTTCACCGCGCTGCGCGACAAGCGCATCCGCGTGTCGTGGAAGCGTGAAGTGCGGCGCGAGCTGCACCAGCTGTTCATCGGCCGCGAGTACACCAAGGTCCTCGAAGCCTGCGACCGCATCCACAAAGAAGTGCTGAAAAGCCGCGTGTTCGTGGCGCTGCACATGCATGCCGGCGACGGCAACGTGCATACCAACATCCCGGTCAACTCCGACAATTACGCCATGCTGCAGTCCGCCAACGCGGCGGTGGCGCGCATCATGGCGCTGGCCACCGAACTTGGCGGCGTGATTTCGGGCGAGCACGGCATCGGCCTGACCAAGCTGGAGTTTCTCGATGCAGCGACGATTGCCACCTTTGCCAACTACAAGCAGAAGGTCGATCCGTCGAACCGCTTCAACAAGGGCAAGCTGATGCCCGGCGCGGATTTGCGCAACGCCTACACGCCGTCCTTCAGCCTGCTGGAATCCGAATCAATCATTCTCGAAGCCTCGGAAACCGAAGCCATCGCCGATTCGATCAAAGACTGCCTGCGCTGCGGCAAGTGCAAACCGGTGTGCAACACCCACATTCCGCGCGCCAACCTGCTGTATTCGCCGCGCAACAAGATACTCGCCACCTCGCTCTTGATCGAGGCATTCCTCTACGAGGAGCAGACCCGGCGTGGCGTGTCGCTCAAGCACTTCGACGAGTTCGGCGATGTGGCCGACCACTGCACCATCTGCCACAAGTGCAAGAATCCCTGCCCGGTCGACATCGACTTCGGCGATGTCTCGATCGCCATGCGCAACATGCTGAGGAAGCAGGGCAAGAAGAAATTCAATCCCGGCACCTGGGCGTCGATGGCCTTTCTCAACGCGACCGACCCCACCACCATCAAGGCGCTCAGAAAGCCGTTGATCGAATGGGGCTACGCCGGCCAGCGTCTGGGGCACACGTTGTTCAAACGCCTGGGGCTGATCCAGCCACAAACGAAAAATCCGCCGGCCTCGCTGGGCAAGCCCAAGCTGGTGGCGCAGGTCATCCACCTGGTCAACAAGCCGATGCCAGGCGGGCTGCCGAAGAAAACCTCGCGCGCGCTGCTGGGGCTGGAAGACGCCTCCATCGTGCCGATCCTGCGCGACCCGGCCAAGCTGACCGACGACAGCGACGCCGTGTTCTACTTCCCCGGCTGCGGCTCGGAGCGGCTGTTCTCGCAGGTCGGGCTCGCCACCCAGGCGATGCTGTATGAACTCGGCACGCAGACCGTGCTGCCGCCCGGTTACCTGTGCTGCGGCTATCCGCAGATTGCAGGCGGCCAGGCCGACAAGGGCGAGGCGATCACCGCGCAGAACCGCGTGCTGTTCCACCGCGTGGCCAACACGCTGAACTACCTCGACATCAAGACCGTGATCGTCTCGTGCGGCACCTGCATGGACCAGTTGCTGAAATACGAATTCGAGAAGATTTTTCCTGGTTGCCGCCTGCTCGACATCCACGAATACCTGATGGAAAAAGGCATCAAGCTCGACGAGGTGAGTGGCGAGAAATACCTCTACCACGACCCCTGCCACACGCCGATGAAAACCCACGCGCCGATGAAAGTCGCCAATGCGCTATTGGGGGGCGGGGTTAAGCTGTCCGACCGCTGCTGCGGCGAATCCGGCACGCTCGCCGTCACCCGCCCGGACATCTCCACCCAGATCCGCTTCCGCAAGGAAGAGGAAATCCGTGCCGGCGTCGCCGCACTGGGTGCAGGCACCCAGCCGGTCAAGCTGCTCACCAGCTGTCCCTCGTGCCTGCAAGGGCTTTCGCGCTACAGCGACGACACCGGAACCACACCGGACTACATCGTGATCGAGCTGGCGAAGAAACTGCTGGGCGAAGACTGGATGGAACGCTACATCGAGAAGGTCGGCAACGGCGGCGTCGAGCGGGTACTGCTGTAAGCCAGCAGCACCAAAACGGCCGGATTCCGTGGGCAATTGCCCACGGAATCCGGCCGTGCTAGCCTTCGGCTTGCGGAGATTCATAACAAGAACACCAAACAAGGATCTTTTAGAGGGATAACCCCATGCTCGCCCGTTCAATTATTTATGCAGCTGTGCTGGTTGGCTGCGCCCCACCTGCTTGGGCGAACACCGCCAATGTGTATATCTATGGAATCACAAGCCTTGAAGCAGGCTTGCCGAGCCATGCAACGGCCTCTATTGCAGCTGATATCGGCACCAACTTTTTCACCCCTGACCCGACTTATATCCCGCTACTCGATGTTTCCAGCGTCTCAGGCGTAGCTGCACAAATATCAGGTTCAGGCTACACAGCTTCGGCCAACACCACATTCGGCAGCAATCATGCCTATGCGAGCGCAAGCGCTTTCCCCAGCACAGCATTGGGTGCGGGCGGATTTTCTGGCTGGTACGACCAGGTCACGATCAATGGCGGTGTTGGCACCGGCACGGCACAATTCACAGTGCAGTTAAATGGCGCAGTAGACGTGGGCACCTTTGCAGGCGGCCTCGCCTACACCCTGGGGACCAGCAGCGTGCACCCTAGCCAACTCACCAGTAACCTCCCGAGCTTTAATGTCTTGTCCTCCCCTCTGTCCTGGCCGATGGATGCAGTGAATCCTATCGCCACTTATTTGTTGGGTGCGTCACCTTTCAACGACACTTCGGTTCTGTTCAGTAACACGCCAACCTCCCCCCTCACAGGTGGCATCCCCTCGCTTGGAGATCGGGGCATGACTCTCGGTGATGACGTTGGGATGGGCTTCCCCACCTACGACCTCGTGTTGATGCCTGGCGCCGGACAAAATGTGAATGTCACGCTGCAAGGGACGCTCAATTTCACCTATGGCGAGTCGTTCTACCTGATCAGTGGAATGGGGGCCTCCGTAATGGGCGATGGGCTCGAATCATTTTGTGCCTTTCCTACCGCAATTGGCGACACCTGCAATCCGCTGGTCAAAGATGGCACTGGCGCCACCACCCTCGATTTCTCCAATAGCGCCAATCTCGTCAACATCGCGCTGCCCCAGGGGGCGACGGCGAGCTTTGCTTCCGGCGAAACCTACAACGTGACCAGCGTGCCGGAACCTGCCGAATGGCTGATGCTGCTGGCGGGTCTCGGGCTGGTAGGCTGGCGTGCACGCCGCTGCAGCTGAATCGCGGCTTGCCACCCAAGACAACGCCCCGCATGATGCGGGGCGTTGTCTTTTGCGGAGCGAAATATGGCTGATTGCCCTTTATGTGATGTGCGTGGCGAAACGGTGCTGTGGCAGGACGCGTTCTGCCGGGTGATCCTGGCCGACGAGCCGGACTATCCGGGGTTTCTGCGCGTGGTTCTGAACGCTCACATTAAAGAAATGACCGACCTGCCGGCCGGTGATCAGACGGCGCTGATGCGGGTGGTGTGGGCGGCCGAGGCGGCGCTGCGCGAGGTGCTGGCGCCCGACAAGATCAACCTCGCCTCGCTCGGCAATGTCGTGCCGCATCTGCACTGGCATGTGATTCCGCGCTTTGCGGATGATCCGCATTTTCCCAATCCGGTGTGGGGTGCCAGGCTAAGGGACACGCCACATGTCGCGCCGGCCGACTTGGCGGAACGGATCACCACTGTATTCAACCAGCGGCTTGCCCGCGCTCCCGGAACGGAATGACGTTGTCACCATCCTTCTCGCTGGCCGGTTCCCTGGGCTGCAGAACGCGCTGGACGGGAAAGATGACGGAGAAGGTGCTGCCCTTGCCGGGTGTGGACTGGATATCGAGCCGCGCACCATGGCGGGTGAGCACATGCTTGACGATGGCGAGCCCCAGACCGGTGCCGCCGGTTTCGCGTGAGCGGCTGCGGTCGACCCGGTAAAACCGCTCGGTCAGGCGCGGGATGTGCTCGGCGGCGATGCCTTCGCCGGTATCGGTCACGGAAAAGATGCCTTCGCCATTGCGCTCGCGCCAGGCCAGGGTGATTTCGCCGCCTTCGGGGGTGTAGCGGACGGCGTTCGATACCAGGTTGCTGAGGGCGCTGCGGATTTCCTGCAGGCCGCCTTTCAGACTGGCGGCACTGTCAAGGTTCAGCGACACCTGATGCCGGCCCCGGCTCAGGGATTCGGCCTCGGATTTCAGGCTGCGCGCCAGATCGTGCACATGGATGATCTCGTCCTTGAGCGAATTTTCATCGCCCTCCAGCCGCGACAGCACCAGCAGGTCGTCCAGCAGGTGCTGCATGCGCCGGGTGTGGTCCAGCATCAGATCAAAATAGCGCTTCGTTTCAGTGGCCGGCAATTCCTGGGCGTCGGCCAGGGTTTCGACAAACCCGCCCACCACGGTAAGCGGCGTGCGCAGTTCGTGCGAGACGTTGGCGATGAAGTCGCGGCGCATGGCATCGACACGTTCGAGGTCGGTGATGTCGCGCGCGACCAGCAGCTTCTGCGCCGAACCGAACGGCACCAGCTGCACGGACAGCGTCAGTTCGCGGTTGATCGGCGACTTGCACACCAGGCGCTGCGAATAATCGGCAGCATCAAGAAATTCCAGGAAATGGGCCTGCCGCAACAGATAGCGGATGAACTGCCCGCGATCGCGTTCGCAATCCAGCCCCATGTATTTGCGCGAGGCGGGGTTGCACCATTCGATCTGTTCGCTGCGGTTGAGAATGACCATGCCATCCGGAACGGCCTGCGCAGCGTGTTCGAACTGTTCGAGCGCGCTGGTGAGTTCGCTGCGGCTGGTGCGCTGGCGACGCTGAAGTTTCTGCAGACGGTAGAAAATATCGCCCCAGGTGCCGGTGGCATCGGGCGGGTCGACTTCATCCGGGTTTTCCAGCCAGCGCGCCAGGCGGAATTCCTGCCACAGGCGGCGCAGCATCACGAACGCCTGCACGCCTGCCAGAAATCCCAGCGCGGCGACCCAGCCCGAGCCCGCCCACAATATCAGCGCCACCAGCAATACGCTGGCCAGCACACTCAGCGGCCGCCACCAGAAACCCATATTCAGCTGCCCATTGAAACCACGGTTGAGGAATTATCCCACTTCGGCCGAAAAGCGATAGCCCGAACCGCGTACTGTCTGAATCAGTTCGGAATGGCCGGAAGGCTCCAGTGCCAGACGCAAGCGGCGGATATGGACATCGACCGTGCGCTCTTCCACGAACACGTCGTCGCCCCACACCTGGTCAAGCAACTGGGTGCGCGAATACACGCGCTCGGGATGGGTCATGAAAAAATGCAGCAGGCGGAATTCGGTCGGGCCCAGTTCCAGCGACTGACTGTTGCCCTGCACGCGATGGCTGCCGGGATCAAGCCTCAGGCCGTTGACTTCCACCGGTTCGTCGGTCATCTGCGGTGCGCGGCGGCGCAGCACGGCCTTGATGCGCGACACCAGCTCACGCGGGGAAAACGGCTTGGTCATGTAGTCGTCCGCACCGGTATCCAGCCCCAGCACCTTGTCGCGCTCCTCGCCGCGCGCGGTCAGCATGATGATGGGCACGGGACGGTAGCGCTCATCGCCGCGCAAACGCTTGCACAGATCGATGCCCGACAGGCCGGGCAACATCCAGTCGAGCAGGATGACGTCGGGCAAGGCGTTTTTAAGATAGGTCAGCGCATGCTCGGCGTCCCCCACCGCGGTGACCTGATGGCCCGCCTGCGACAGATTGAATTTGAGCAGTTCCTGAATCCCGGGTTCGTCTTCGACCAGCAAAATATTGGCAGCCATGTGGCCTCCATCTCTATGCATTGACAAGCATACTATGACGGTTACATGACCGGTTCATGACAAGGACCCGACCCCGTGAACGCCTGTCTGCCTGCGCGCTGGTAGAATCCCGGGGTTTCCCTCATATTCCGCCTGCCATGGATAAAACCACCCACTTCGGCTACAAACAGGTCGCCGAGTCCGAAAAAGCCGCCAAGGTCGCCGAGGTGTTCCATTCTGTCGCCTCGCAATACGACATCATGAACGACCTCATGTCGGCCGGCCTGCATCGCTTGTGGAAGCGGTTTGCCGTGTCCCAGGCGGGTTTGCGGCCCGGCATGCGCGTGCTCGACGTGGCGGGCGGCACCGCCGACCTGACCCGGCTGTTCCTGAAGGAAGTCGGCGAGACCGGTACCGTGCTGCTCACCGACATCAACTTTTCCATGCTGCGCGAAGGCCGCGACCGCATGCTGAACGAGGGCAAGACCCCGCCCAGCGTGCAGTGCGACGGCGAGCGGCTGCCGTTTCCCTCGAACTATTTCGATTGCGTGTCCGTGGCCTTCGGCCTGCGCAACATGACGCACAAGGACCAGGCGCTGGCCGAAATGAACCGGGTATTGAAGCCCGGCGGCCGCCTGCTGGTGCTGGAGTTCTCCAAGGTATGGAAACCGCTGGAAGCGGCCTACGACCTGTATTCCTTCAAGCTGCTGCCGCTAATGGGCAAGCTGGTCGCCAAGGACGCCGGAAGCTACCAGTACCTGGCCGAGTCGATCCGCATGCACCCCGGCCAGGAAGAACTCAAGACCATGATGGAAGCCGCCGGCTTCGCCAAGGTCAGCTATCACAACATGACAGCCGGCGTGGTGGCCCTGCACAAGGGTTTCAAGGTTTGATCGCTGCAGGATTCATCGAGCGCAGCCTCAATCACCTGCTGCTGCAATCGCCCGGCGCGACCGAGGCGCTGCTGCGTCACGCCGGGTGCAGCGTGCGCTTCGACCTGACGCTCGCCCGGTTTGATTTCCGCATTGCCGACGATGGCTGTTTCACCGAAGCGGTGACGGACACGGCCGACGCCGTGATCAAGCCCACCGCCACGCTCTTCGCCCGCCTGCCGTTCTTCGGCCGCGACGCACTACGCCACGCCGAATACAGCGGCGACCCGGCGCTGCTCGCCACGCTCGACCGTGTCTTCAAGCAGCTGGACTGGGATATCGAAGCCGATCTCGCGCCGCATGTCGGCGACATTGCCGCACATCGCATTCACGCACTGGGGCAGGACGCCCTGGCCCAGGCTGCCCATGCCGTCTCCGCATTCAGCCACAACGCCAGCGAATACATGGTCGAAGAAGCCGAACTGATGGCGCGCGGCGTCGACGTGGCGCGCTTCAACCGTGACGTGGACGCGCTCGCCGATGATGCCGCCCGGCTGGAAGCCCGCCTGCGCTTATTGGAAGCCGCCCCCCACCCGCTATGAAACTGTTCCGCCTGATCCGCATCCTTACCGTCGGCCTGCGCTTCGGGCTGGAAGAGTTTTTTCTTGGCCACGAACGGGTGCGCCCGCTGCGCTGGCTGGTCCGCGCCACGCTGTTCTGGCGGCCGCTTTCCGAACCGCGCGGCGTGCGTTTGCGCCGTGCGCTGGAAGCGCTCGGCCCCATCTTCGTCAAGTTTGGGCAGATGCTCTCGACCCGGCGCGATCTGGTGCCGCTCGACATCGCCGATGAGCTTGCACAACTGCAGGACCAGGTGCCGCCGTTTCCCTCCAGCCAGGCCATTGCCGCGCTGGAAGCTGCATACAGGAAACCGCTGACCGAAGTCTTCGCCGAATTCGAGGCCACGCCGGTCGCGTCGGCCTCGGTGGCGCAGGTACATTTCGCGCGGCTACATGACGGCACTGCCGTCGCGGTCAAAGTGCTGCGCCCCGGAATCGCCCCGGTCATCGCGCATGATGTGTCGCTGCTCTATGCCGCGGCCGGGTTGATCGAAAAACTCTTCGCCGACGGCAAACGGCTGCGCCCGCGTGAAGTGATAGCCGAGTTCGAAAAACATCTGGAAGACGAACTCGACCAGATGCGCGAAGCTGCCAACTGCTCGCAGCTGCGGCGCAATTTCAGGGATTCGTCCCTGCTCGCAGTTCCCGGGGTCTACTGGGACTACTGCGACAAGAATGTCATGGTGATGGACCGCATGGACGGCATCCCGATCAGCCAGATCGGACGCCTGCGCGAAATCGGCGTCGACATCCCCAGACTCGCCGCCGCCGGAGTGGAAATCTTCTTCACCCAGGTGTTCCGCGACGGCTTCTTCCATGCCGACATGCACCCCGGCAACATCCTGGTCAAGCCGGATGGCCAGTACGTTGCGCTCGATTTCGGCATCATGGGCACGCTCACCGAAGTCGACAAGCAGTATCTGGCACGCAATTTCCTCGCTTTTTTCCGTCGTGACTACAAGAGTGTGGCGCTGGCGCATCTGGAATCGGGCTGGGTACCGGCCGATACCCGCATCGACGAACTCGAAGCCGCGGTGCGCGCCGTATGCGAGCCGGTGTTCGACCGCCCGCTGAAGGACATTTCCTTCGGTCGCGTGCTGTTGCAGCTGTTCCAGGCCTCGCGCCGCTTCAACGTTGAAATCCAGCCGCAACTGGTGCTGCTGCAGAAAACCCTGCTCAACATCGAAGGCCTCGGCCGCCAGCTCGATCCCGAACTCGATCTGTGGAAAACCGCCAAGCCGTTTCTCGAACGCTGGATGAGCGAGCAGATGGGCTGGCGCGCATTGGTGGCGAATCTGCAGGCTGAAGCGCCGAAATGGGCGGCCCTGCTGCCGCAACTGCCGCGGCTGGCACACCATGCGCTGAATGAAAACCGGCTGGCGCAACTGGAAGCCGGCCTGACACGCATGTTGCGCCAGCAACACACCCGCAACCGCTGGCTGGGTGTTTTTGCATTGCTGCTGGCAGGACTGCTTGCCAGTCAGGTATGGATGATCATTCAGTAGCCCGGCCCGGGCGGCTCAACGCTAGTCGTCATGCTCCGGCCTTTCCGGCCGTTCGATTTCAATTTTCTCGGGTTTTTCCACTTTTTCCGGTTTCTCCGGCTTTTCCATCTTTTCGGGCTTCTCGATTTTTTCCGGTTTCTCGACCCGCTCGATTTCCACCTTCTCTGATTTTTCCGGTTTCTCGACCCGTTCGATTTCCACCTTCTCTATCTTTTCCGGCTTCTCTATCTTTTCCGGTTTCTCTGCCTTTTCTGGCTGCTCGATCTTTTCGGCCTTTTCAGCGTGCCCGTCCTCCTTCTCATACTCACGCCTTTCCCCGCGTTCGGCATTGACGCGCCCGGTCTCCTGCTGCCAATGATCCTCGTCGTCGCCCCGCTCCGAAGTGTTACCGGTATCGCGCTTCTCCTTCGCGTCATCACGCGGCTTGCTCCTGATTGCCGCCCCATCTGATTTTTCGTGGTTGCGTGCGCCCCCGTCGTCGCGAATTTCAATACGCTCGATGATTGCCCGGCCACCCTGCTGCCGTGCTTCCACTTTTACCAGCTGACCCGGCCGCAATTCCCTGGCATTGCCTCCCTTGATGCTCGCGTTCGCATCCAGGCTGAATTCCATCCCGCCAACCTTCAGCTTGCCTGGCTGGGCGGACGGGCGGATCTTGTCTTTCACGCTGATGCGGTCCAGCTTGTCCATGAAGCCCCGCAAGCCATCAAGTTCGATTTTTTCCGCCTTGAACCCTCCGGCATCCGGCCGGCCGCTGACGCGGATTTCCTGGCCCGGCTTCAGCCGCTCGCCCGCACCCGGCAAACGGATACGCACCCCGTTCACCAACGCCTCACCCGATTGTGACCATTCCACTTCGCCGGTCAGCACATCCGGGTCGCCCACTTTGGCTGGGTCAATGCGGCTGGCCAGGACATGTTTTGCATCCGTGCGATAACCGCTGACTTTCACCCGTTCACCGGGCTGAACTCGCGACATCAAGGGTGGGCTGACCCATTGCCCCCAGACCTTGAGCCGGCCATCCTGATTCACGGTCTCGACACGCCCCACCAGGGCGTGGCGCACCTGTATCTGGCTGGCGCGCAGGTTGACGCCCTTGCCCTCGGCGCGTACGGCAACCAGTTGGCCCACTGCCAGCTGGTCTGCACGGCTGGATTGCCCATCGACCGTGACGGGCGTTTTTGCGTCGTAGTGGATTTCAAGTTCATTCACGCAGATGCTGCCGAAGCCGGTGATGATGCCCACCACCCCCGTTCCGCCGGTGCCACTGCCGTCGCCCTCGGTGCGCACTTGCTGGCCTGTGCCGCCGGCACCGCTGCCATCCCGGTGACCGGTTCCCCCCATGCCCGAGCCATCACTCTGGCCGGATTTCAAGCCGGTGCCGCCCATGCCGGTTCCGCCATCGCCGGGGAACGGACGACCACCTGTTGCACAGGGGTTGGCCCACACGCCTGCGCTCATTGCAGCCAGCAACAGAAAGGAAAACAGTCTTCTCATCATGGCAACGATTTCCGGATGGGCGCCTCGTCTACGCGATAGAAATACAGGCCAAAATTGGTGCGGTGGGTGGCATCCGGCTTCGTCGCATCGGCCTGCTGCAGGGCCAGCGCCCTGCGGTTCAGCGCCTGCATGGCCTCGCCGGCCAATGAACGCGCATAGTCGGCCAGTTGTTCCGCCGACTGTTCGGTGAGCTGATCGAAATAGACGCATTGGTCCAGCATGGGGGGCTGTCCCGCGGTCAGGTTGTGTTCGCTTGCCGCCAGATGATCGTGGATCACCTTGCCGAAGTAAAACAGTTTTTCTTCCACCCCGTGAACCGGAACGAAGGCTTCGGTCCGCAGCACCACCCGGTCCTGCCTATCCAGTTCAGCCACGCCCAGCCGCAGCCATTCATCCAGCACCACGCGTGGCCGGATATCCTTGTTGACGGTCTGGACCAGACGTTCGAACGAAGCCTCTCCTCCCTGCGTCGCCTGCCGCGGCAACGGTCTGGGCCGGCCCTTCGCATCCTGATAAACCGCTTCTCCAAGCCAGCGCGAAACCAGCTGCGCCCCCAGCGAAACAACAGGGGGAGGCGACGCGTCTGCCATCATTTCACCGCGCAGCCGCTTGACGTCCTGCCGGTGTATGCCGGTCAGAAGGCTGACGCGGCTATCCGTTTGTGGCCGATCGTCCAGCGGAAATTCGCGGGTCGCCACTTCAACGTAGGTCAGCTTCAGCAGATTCGCCAGATAGGGATATTGCACGCTGAAAGACAGCAGCAGGCGAACCAGCGGTCGCAACAGCCGCCTGACCGCCATCACCAGCGACAGGGGCGGCGCAATGGGACCGGAGTCCGTGCGGGGCTTGAATGTAGGGAAAGCCATGTTTCCTGTTTAACCCATTTCCAGATGAAATAACATCAATCCTTTGCAACCGGGGCAATGTACAGCCCGGCTCAGGGTAATACCTGGTCAATTTTAAGCTGAATGTCCTTGCTTCCCGGCTGAATCGGTCCAACCCGTCCCTCCAGATCACCACTTTGCGGGGTCGCATTACCCGAGCGGGAAATGCGGGCTACCACCATGACCGGGCCGGCACCCGAAAGGTTCATGCCGGGTGCCATGGCGCTGGAATCGTCCAGGGTAAAAGGCATGGGCAATTCACGCAAAGACCTGTTCAGGATGGCCAGCGGCATGCGCGACCCCTTTTCGGCGCGGGCAAAGATAAAGACCGTGTCATCCGGCTTGACCTTTGCGGCCAGTTGCGGGGCCAGACTCACCGTCCCGCTGATGGTGGCCGGCCCAGCGGCCCGCTCCATCGGTGCGGATTTGGGCGGCATGATCGTGGGCAGCGCCGCCGGGCCGCCGCCAGCCAGAGCCCGCGCTTCTTCGAGGCTGTTCCCGATCGATCGCGCAAATTCCGAATCGGCGGGCGCGGCCTGCACCACTTTCTCCCAGTAGCCGACGGCACCCGGGTAATCCTTGCGCTCGAAAGCCGCGGTGCCAGCCAGGGCCAGCGCTTTCAGGTTGGCAGGGTCGGTTTTCAGGGCCCGTTTGATGATCTCAAGCGGTTGGCCCTCCAGCTTCTGGCCTTGCGACATGGCCAGCGCATCGGCATAGTCCGCCAGCAACTGGGCATCGGCTGGCAACAGCGCGACGGCTTTTTCATAAGCCGCAGCCGCTTCCGGGAAACGGCCCAGCACGTTGTACGAACGGGCCAGCGTGGCCCAGCCCGCGCCATCGCCCGGGTTGTTTTTCAGCCGCGCGGCCAGTTCCTCCGCACTGGCGCGGATCTGGTCGAAAGACATGCCATGCGGGCTTTCCTGGGGAGCCGCAGCGGCAGCAACCGGAGGGGCTTTCAGCAGGGTAACCGCTGTCGGCGAACCCAGCTTGAGATAAAGACCTACCGCCGACGCCGGCAGCAACACGGCGACCATGATCGCCACCCAGCGGCCATTCGAGTTCGTGCTGACCGGCGCGCGGTCCTTGAGCGTGGCCAGCGCATCTTCAAGCACGCGCTTGCCCAGTTCGGTTTGCTCGGATTCGAATTCGTCTGCACTGAGCGTGCCGTTGTCCCGGTCGGTCTGCAATTGCCTGAGCTGATCGCGATGGATCAGCACATTCGACTGGAAATGCGGCATGCCGCCATCCGTCTTGCGTTGGCGCGTCAATGGCAACAAGACAAATGCCAAACCCAGGGCAATCATGGTGCCCGTCAAAATCAAAAAACCTGTCATTTCCATTTCCTGTAGAACCTGCGCTCAAATCCGCGATACATCAGGGCGCATCAAAAATCCCAGCGATAGCCCACATAGAAAAAGTGCTGCTGGCTGATGCTCTCGTCGCCGGGCTTGGTCTCTGTCGAATGTTCATAGGTGTAATCGGCTTCCAGCGACAGATTGCTGCCCTCCCGCTTGTAGGTCAGACGAATCTCGGGCGTCCAGCGAACCAGATCGGTATTGGGGTCGGTTTGCTGCTGATAGTATTTCAGCGAGGGCTCAAGCGTCCAAGGACCCCACCGGGTCGTGTTGTTGTAGATCAGCGTTTCACCGTGGTAGGTGTCGCCCTGGTTGAGAGACAGGTTGAACACATGCACGTCATTTGCCGTCAGAAGACTGGAACCGATGGCGCGTAAGGCGACTGTATAAATATTTCCGGTAGCCGGCGTGGGTGGAATAACCGTGCCATCGTCCAGGGTCTGACCGGGCAACGCGCCCGTACTGGCCCAGCTGAAATCCCCTCCCAGTTGCCAGGTTTCATTCAGCGGCGTCAGGAATCCCGCCGTGGCCGACTTGGAAATGGCGCTCGCGCCTTGCGCCCAGGTGCGAATCTGATCCTCAGACTCGGTCAGGCGTAACTGCTTGATGCTGATGGGGACCGGCGACATACCCGTCACTGCAGCGTTATACAGGGCGGCTGTGGTGGTAAGCGGCGGCGAGCGGCGGTAATCCAGCCCAAAGCTGTAATTGCTGCCGCCCTCACTCTGCCAGTTGCTCTGCAAGGTGCCAATATTGAGCACGCCATAGCTCACGTCGTAATCCAGCAGGGTACTGGCGGAACCGCGCGCATCATAAAATCCCGCTTCCAGCCCCACGGCGCGCCGATCCACGATGCCATCCGCGGTCTGATCAATGAAATAGGTCTTGGCGCGCAAGCGCTCGGTCAGATGGTCCGCATCCAGGCTCACCCCCCAGAATTTGCGGTCGGTTTCCAGCGTGGGGAAATCCACTGGCATGCCCACCACCACGTTGGCACGCCAGTCAGGCACGAATTCGTAGCCCAGCTGGGCGCCGTCGAAACGGCCAAGCACGCCACCGGATGTCGGGGTCTGGCGGCCCACTTTGGCGCTGAATCCGTTCTGGTAGCCTTTGTAGTCATAGTAAGCCGACAGAACGCGGCTCCGGTTCGGGCGCGTATCGAGAAAACTGCGTGTGTCGTCCCCCCGGAACACCAGTTTCTGATCCGCATCGCCATCCCGATATAACCCTTTGAGGTCGAGCTGGCTTCTCAGCTCTGACTGGTCGGTGGATGAAATCGATGAAGTTCCCGGTACGCCAGCGGTATTGAAGGCGGTTTGCGTTTGCGACTGTCCGCCGTAATAGAACTGGGAGAAACTGCCGGTAACGGTTTTGACGACGGTTGTATCCCGGGCTTTGACTTTACGTGCCCCTGGCGCCGGCACTTTCAGTTGGGCGAGTTGCTGGCGTACCCGATCCGCGCCTGGCCCGTCCGGAAACAATTTCAGATAAAGGTCATATTCCGCCTTGGCCTTGGCCAGTTCACCATTACGTTCCCGCGCCAGGCCGATCAGTTCCTGCGCCTCCTGCGAATAGGCATTGGGCGGCAACAACAATATCTGGTTGAAACTGCTGATGGCCAGTTCATAATTCGCCGCATTGAATGCTTCCTGCGCCTTGGGCATGAGTGCGGCTGCCTGATCTGCCACTTCGGGCAGCGGCGCCTGCACCTGGCCTGGCTCGGGCCTGGCCCTGTCAGAAGCAGCTGCCAGCATTTCCTGCCTGCGCTTCTGCAGGTCGGTCACCTCGGATTCCGGAAATTGAGCCAACAGCTTGGCGCGAGTCTGTTCTGCCTGTTCAGGCGTGGCAAAGTAGCCCAGGTTCAATTCATGTAGCGTCTTGCCTTCGCGGATCTGCTGCGACGTAAAAACAGCGTAATCCTGAAATTCACGGGGGATGATTTTGTCTCCCAACTCGTTTTTGCTGGTCGAACGCAAGAGCGTCAGGGCGTAGCGCTTGCTGTCCGAAACAATCGCTTGTTTTCCGACCTTGTCGCCA
>JAIOJU010000255.1 GCA_019911765.1 Thiobacillus sp. | reverse complement strand
CCATGTTCGCCGGAGAGTGTTCCGCCCAGTGCCAGAACTTGCTGCATGAGGGCTTCGAGCGCGATGTGCGCACGCGTCATTTCATCCTTGTCTTCGGGGTGCACCATGAAATTGATGTGCAGGTTGCCGTTTCCCGCGTGGCCGAACGAAACCACGGCCAGCTGATGGGTGTGGGCGGTCTGGTCGATGAAGTCGACAAAATCGGCGAGCCGTGACACGGGCACCACCACGTCTTCGTTCATTTTGAGCGGGGCGATGCGTTTGACCGCCAGCGACAGCGATTTGCGTGCGGCCCACAGTCGCTTGATGTCTTCTTGCGCGAAGGCGCTGCGCATCTCGAGCAGGCCCTCGCCGTTCAGTGCCTGCTCAAGCGCGGCAATCTGGCGTGGCAGATCCTGGGTGACGCCATCGGCCTCGACCATCAGCAAGGCCCGTGTTCCAGGGGGCAGGTCGTCGGCAGCACCGGTCGGGCGGATGGCCTCAATGGAACGGTGGTCCATGAATTCGAGCGCGCAGGGCACGACGGCCTGGTGCATGACGCGGCTGACGGCATCGAGCGCGGCACGATTGCTGGCGTAGCACACGCGCAGGGAGGCGACGGCTTCCGGTGCGGGCAGCAGCTTCAGTGTCGCTTCGGTGATGAGGGCAAGCGTGCCTTCGGAGCCGACCAGCAGGCGGGTGAGGTCGTAGCCGGTGACGCCCTTGGTGGTGCGGCAGCCGGTGCGGATTTCCTGGCCGCTGCCGGTGACGGCGCGCAGTCCCAGCACGAAATCACGGGTGACGCCATATTTGACGGCGTGCGGTCCGGCTGCGTTCATGGCGAGGTTGCCGCCGATGCGGCAATAGGCGCTGCTGCCGGGATCGGGCGGATAAAACAGGCCGACGCTGCGTGCGATGCGATCGATATCTTCGGTGACCACGCCGGGCTCGACGACGATGAAGCGGTTGTGGGGGTCGAGTTCGAGCACGCGCCGCATGCATTCGAAGCTGACGACGACGCTGCCGCGCGAGGGCAGGGCGCCGCCGACGTTGCCGGAGCCGGCGCCGCGCGGCGTCAGGGCGATGTGATGTTCAAATGCAATGCGTGCAAGTGCGAGCACGTGGTCGTGCGACGCGGGGAACAGCACGGCATCGGGCTCGACATGATGCGGCGTTTCGTCGTGTGCATACAGGGCGAGTGTGGGCGTGTCATCGAAGACACGGTCTGGCCCCAGAGCGGAGCGGAATGCATCAAGCGCATGTTGGGAGAGCATGGCAAATAACGTTGACTGAGTTGTGGTCAGACCGGTTTTTCGGGCGGTAGTTGCGCGAGCAGTTGTGCGGTCGTGTCCGCGTCGAAATCCATGCCGATGTCCCAGCCTGGATTAAGCGAGATGGGTACGCCGCCACCGATGCGGCGCAGCAGCCAGGACAGTTCGGTCAGGATGCCGCCTGCGTATTCCGGGTAGTGCTCGACAAACGGTTTGGCGCGTTCGGGGCTGGTAAACACCAGCAGGACGCGCTCGCCATTCTCGTCTTCGATGATCAGCGGCTCGGCCTGGGTCGAGCGCTGGAAGCCCTTTATCGGGTTCTTCTCGTCGCGTACCGGCATGAACACCTGCTGGTCCAGCAGCTGGAGCACGAAGGTCTCGGGATCGTGCGTGCCGGCATGGACGGCAGCCAGCTGTTCTTCAAGTGTGTTGTGTGGGATGAATTTCATGATGGATAGGCTCTTGCAAGGGTGAAGGCAGTGTAACCGATGGTAGTCAGTGGCGGGATTGAGGCACCAGGGGCGGCGTCAGGGTTTCCAGCGCTCGGGGTGGGCCCAGAAACGGGAATTGAGCCAATCCGGTACGGTTTTATAGACGTTCAGGTCGTAATGGTAAACACGTGTGCGGTCAGCAGGGTCGTTGAGAGACAGGGTGAAACCCAGTGCACGAAATGATGATTCGTCCAGCGCACACGTCTCCTGTGCGACAAGCAGAAGGCGCGGAGACAGGTACAGACGCACGTGATTGATCAAATGTTGAGCCTGTTGCGCATCCAGCCCGTTGAGAGCATCGATCCCTAGCGCGAGCATGCAGGCTTGTGCGGGTGGGTGTCCGGGCATGCGTACCGTGGTGTCCGGAAGTATGTCGCGTGCCAGTTGACAAGCAGCCGCATCCAGCGCGCACACGCTGTCGGGCCGGATTTCCTTCAAGCGTGCAATAAGGTGATCGTGCCAGGTCATCGCATCAGGTTTTGCGTGGCACGCGGACCAGTCGGGTTCCCGCGATCCGGTCATGCAGAAATTGCTTGTCGCGGTCGATGAGCGCCCACCAGAGCCCGATGCCGGCGAACAGAATCCCAGTCAAGGCAAGCACAAAGCGAATTGCTGCCAGCTTCAAGGTAAGGGGATCGCCATTTTGCCGGACCAGGCGGATGCGCCAGGTTTTCATGGCCAGGGTCTGTCCGCTGCGTAGCCAGAATGTGCTGAAGTAGATGAACAGCACGCCCAGGATGTAGCCCTGAAACAGATGCCGTTGCCAGGGCGCGTGCAAGTCACCCACCACCGGAGCGATGATGAACGAGGCGACGAACACCACTGCGGTGACCAGCAGCAACTCGTAGATCATGGCTGCGATGCGGGTCATGAATGAGGCAGGTGAGAGCGGTGTTGCGTTGTCTTGCATAGGGATTCCAGGTTGCGGTCTGATGTGGCAATGCGTCTTGGCGTGCGCCGATGTATCAAAACTCGGGCGTGCTGCTTGTATATCGTAAAGCAGTTCATGGCGATTCCCGGATTGCCCCCTTTCTTTTCACCTGGTGGCAGAAGGGTTTCTTGTTTTTCAGGACGGGTATCCGTAAAAGGCCGTTTTACCGCGATTTCTTGACCAAAACAGGGCAAAACGATTACCCTCTCAGGTCTACCAACGAATTGATTTATTGCCAGTTTATGGAAGCCACGGGCGCCGAGATCGTTGTACGTTGTCTGGCTGAAGAAGGGGTCGAGTTTGTGTTTGGCTACCCCGGCGGAGCCGTTCTCAATATCTACGACGAAATTTTCAAGCAGGACAAATTCAAGCATGTGCTGGTGCGCCACGAGCAGGCCGCCGTGCACGCAGCTGATGCCTATGCGCGTTCCACCGGTCGTGTCGGCGTGGCACTGGTGACGTCGGGTCCCGGCGTTACCAACGCCGTGACCGGGATTGCCACGGCGTATATGGATTCTGTTCCGATTGTGGTCGTTACCGGCCAGGTGCCGACGCCGGCGATTGGTCTGGATGCGTTCCAGGAAGTCGATACCGTGGGCATCACGCGTCCGTGCGTCAAGCACAATTTCCTCGTCAAGGATGTGAAAGACCTGGCTGCAACCATGAAGAAGGCGTTCATCATTGCGGCAACGGGTCGTCCAGGCCCGGTGGTGGTGGATGTGCCCAAGGATGTGACGGCTCACATCACGGATTTCGTCTACCCGGATACGGTCGAAATGCGCTCATACAACCCGGTGGTCAAAGGCCATAGCGGACAACTCAAGCGTGCCGTGCAAATGCTGCTCGATGCCAAGCGTCCGATGGTTTATGCGGGTGGTGGCGTGGTGCTGGGCGAAGCCGCGGAACAACTGGTTGAACTGGCGCGCTTGCTGGGCTTCCCCGTCACCAATACCCTGATGGGTCTGGGCGGTTATCCAGCCACCGATAAACAGAACCTCGGCATGCTGGGGATGCACGGCACCTACGAAGCGAACATGGCCATGCAGCACTGCGATGTGCTGTTGGCGGTTGGTGCGCGCTTCGACGATCGTGTGATCGGCAGCCCGGCCCATTTTGCACGTGAGCAGCGCAGCATCATCCATGTTGATGTCGATCCCTCGTCGATTTCCAAGCGCGTCAAGGTCGATGTGCCGATCGTCGGCGATGTGAAGAATGTGCTGACTGACATGCTGGCGCTGCTGAAGCAGGCCAAGGACCGGCCCGATGCCGGCGCACTGAACGCCTGGTGGGCACAGATCGAATTGTGGCGTTCGAAGAACTGCCTCAAGTACAACAAGCAGAGCCCCATCATCAAGCCACAGTACGTGGTGGAAAAATTGTGGGAAGTGACCAAGGGCGATGCCTTCATCACCTCCGATGTGGGCCAGCACCAGATGTGGGCTGCGCAGTATTACAAATTCGACAAGCCGCGGCGCTGGATCAACTCCGGCGGTCTCGGCACCATGGGCGTTGGCCTGCCGTACGCCATGGGCGTGCAGCTCGCGCACCCTGAAGCGCAAGTCGCCTGCATCACTGGCGAGTCGAGCATCCAGATGTGCATCCAGGAACTGTCCACCTGCAAGCAGTACCGAATTCCGATCAAGATCGTCACGCTCAATAACCGCTACATGGGCATGGTGCGGCAGTGGCAGGAATTTTTCTACGGTAGCCGCTACGCCGAGTCCTACATGGAATCGCTGCCCGACTTTGTGAAGCTGGCCGAGGCTTATGGTCATGTGGGCATGCGTATCGACAAGCCCGAGGATGTCGAGGCGGCGCTGAAGGAAGCGTTCTCTCCTGCCTTGAAAGAGCGCCTCGTGTTCATGGATTTTCAGACCGACCAGACCGAAAACGTCTTCCCTATGGTGGAAGGCGGCAAGGGACTGTCTGAAATGATTCTGGCGGAGGAACTGTAATGGTGCGCCGTCACATTATTTCGCTGCTGATGGAAAACGAGGCGGGTGCCCTGTCACGTGTGGCCGGCTTGTTTTCAGCACGCGCCTACAACATCGAATCGTTGACCGTCGCGCCGACCGAAGACGCAACCTTGTCGCGCATGACCATCGTCACGGTGGGCTCGGAAGACATCATCGAGCAGATCACCAAGCAACTGAACAAGCTGGTCGACGTGATCAAGGTGATGGACCTCACCGAAGGGGCTCACATCGAACGTGAGTTGATGTTGGTCAAGGTCAAGGCTGTGGGGGCGGGGCGCGATGAAATGAAGCGCACCTCCGACATTTTTCGCGGCCGCATCATAGACGTGACCGAAGCGACCTACACTATCGAATTGACGGGTGCCGGCTCCAAGCTCGACGCCTTCCTGGAGGCGATCGATTCTGCTTCCATCATCGAAACCGTGCGCACCGGCGCGTCTGGCATCGGACGCGGCGAGCGCAGCCTCAAGGTCTGATTTTTTTACGAGTTATTTTTAATTTATTACCCGGGATTAACCATGAAAGTTTATTACGACAAGGACGCCGACCTTTCCCTCATCAAGAAGCGCAAGGTCGCCATTATCGGCTACGGTTCGCAGGGCCATGCTCACGCCTGCAACCTCAAGGATTCTGGCGTCAACGTGACCGTCGCCCTGCGTCCGGGCTCGGCTTCCGCCAAGAAGGCCAAGAACGCCGGCCTCAAGGTCAAGACCGTGCCCGAGGCAGTCGCCGGCGCCGATCTGGTAATGATCCTCACCCCCGATGAATTCCAGTTCAAGCTGTACCGTGATGAAGTGGAGCCCAACCTGAAGAAGGGCGCCACCCTGGCTTTTGCCCACGGCTTCTCCATCCACTACAACCAGATCGTGCCGCGTGCCGATCTCGACGTGATCATGATCGCCCCCAAGGCACCGGGTCACACCGTGCGCTCCGAGTACGTCAAGGGCGGCGGCATTCCCGACCTGATCGCCGTGTTCCAGGACGCATCCGGCAAGGCGCGTGACCTGGCCCTGTCGTACGCTTCGGCCATTGGCGGCGGCCGCACCGGCATCATCGAGACCACCTTCAAGGACGAGACCGAGACCGACCTGTTCGGCGAGCAGGCCGTGCTGTGCGGCGGCGCCGTGGAGCTGGTCAAGGCCGGCTTCGAGACCCTGACCGAAGCGGGCTACGCGCCCGAGATGGCCTACTTCGAGTGCCTGCATGAGCTGAAGCTGATCGTCGATCTGATGTACGAAGGCGGCATCGCCAACATGAACTATTCGATCTCCAACAACGCGGAATACGGCGAATACGTGACCGGACCCCAGGTCATCAATGCCCAGTCCAAGGCCGCGATGAAGGAATGCCTGGCCAACATCCAGAACGGCAACTATGCCAAGCGCTTCATCCTGGAAGGTCAGTCCAACTATCCCGAGATGACCGCCTGGCGCCGCAACAACGCCGCGCATCAGATCGAGGTGGTGGGTGGCAAGCTGCGCGCGATGATGCCCTGGATCGCTGCCAACAAGCTGGTCGACCACTCCAAGAACTAAATGCGTGAGGGGGGAGGGGTGAGGCGTAAGGGGCGGTCAGCCCGGCGCGCCTCACCCCTTTCTTTTCACTCCTCACTCCTCACTCCTCACTCTTCACTCACATGACCCATCCCCTCATTG
>JAIOJU010000254.1 GCA_019911765.1 Thiobacillus sp. | reverse complement strand
GCATCGCGGCGATCGAGGGCTTGGCTAAGGACGTGGCGGAAGTGGTGGGGAATGCGCTGAAGGCTTGAGTAAGGCGACAGCAGCGTCGTACGAGGCAAGGCGGGCGGCGGATTCTCGGCCTAAAGCGATCAGCCAACGTGTCAGAAACCGTGGTCTGTTGTCATTTTGGCGTCGGCGGGAGTGCCTTCTTAATGTTCGCTGCCATCCTCACGTAAGTTCTCAATGAGGACATCGCAAGTGGAATGATAATAGCTGGATTGCTGCGACTTCATTATGGCTGGATATGTATTGCTAGGTTTCGCGTTCTTATCGAATTCGTATTTAAAACGCAATGAATGATAAAACTGCTCGTCCATATAAAGCTGCATAGGTGGATGTACGCCCATCTTCATGGCTTCTTTAGCCGCCCTCTCTATTGCCAGTAACTCAGCAAATGGAACACCTAAACTATTCAAACAAACATGATTCTTTGACTTGGAAATGTGAAGCAATGATTCGCCATAGTATTCATTACTGCCTTGCGTTAGTACCGCATATATATCGAGCCCAAGCACTTGCTTGTAAATAGCTTCGAGTTCTTTCACAACATATAAAAATGTTTCAGGTTGATATGAGCATTCGATTCCTTTACGACTATAGCCAACATCCCAGTTACTCTTAAGAATCAGACTGTCAGCAAACGAAATAAATGATATGTCCTTGTGACTCTCTGCCAGCTCATCAATCCTTTCTCTTAATTCAATAAGCTTATCCCTGCTGAGCAGATTATTTCTAATTGCCATCTTTACTCCTATCGCGTCAACCAACGCGAACACGGAGTATTCTTTTAAGTGAAGTTGCTCTAGCCATTCATGATCTACAAAAATATAAGGCTTCTGATCGTACTGCCAGCAGCCCACACATATCTTTACTTTGTCCCGCGGGAGAGTGATTGAAACTTCGTGAAACCTTGTGTATGTATTTGCATACCATGACAACTCTAATGAGTTATCGCTGATTTTTCTTATAGCCACCGGACTCACATAGCCTACTTCGTAGGGATTGCACTCCTCTCCCCGAAGCATCTTCTTTAGAGCTTCTTCGTACTCCTCCATATAGATCTCGCTCATGAGGAAGCAATCTCTATCGAGCGGAATCTCCTCAAACGAGTATTTATCAATGTCGCTATCGTCAAACAATACTGGTAACTCCAAACAGTAAAAAACAGGGGCAGATTGAGCTAAGCCGCCTGCGCCAGTGTGAAATCGACCCGTACCTTGTCGAACGGGCACACGATTTTTCCGCTCTCGGTTTTTCAGCAGGCCAGTTTCCAGCAGGGCATGTACATCAATAACACGGGACAGACTACGGTATTGCTGTTTACCATCAAGCATGCGCTACCGCATGAACGGCCCTCAGTCGCTCACCCATGTTGGCCTCGGCTGTTTTGAGGTCGTAGTCAGCCTGTAGATTCAGCCAGTACTGCGGCGTCTGGTCGAATGCACGGCCGAACAACAGGGCCAGTTCCGCTGTGACCGGACGCGATCCTTTGATGACGTGCGATATGCGCATGGGCGAAACGTCAATCGCGCGCGCGAACTCGGCCTGTGACATGCCCAGGTCTTCCAGTATCTCGGCCAGAAACTCCCCGGGATGGATGCTGGGCAATCCGTTTTTGGTCATGGCATTTCCTCAATAGGAACCAGCGATTTCAACATCGAAGGCTGAAGGGGTCAGCATCGAAGCTCAGACCTCGGCTTCCCCGGATCAAATCACGAAACCTCGTCTCCCGGCTGCGCCGGCACATCCGGCACTCGTCCGAGGTAGTTCTCGAAGTCGCTGCGTTTGCCCTTGGCCGCTTCCGACTTGATATAGTCGAGCGTCATCACCGAGGCCATTTTCTCGGCGGCGGCACTGGCGATGAACTGGTTGACGGAGATGGCGTCGCGCTCGGCCAGTTCCTTGATCTTTTGATGAACGGAATTCGGCAGACGAACGGTCAGTGCGGTCATGTTGGGCTCCTCAAACGGTTCAAAAAATCGGCGGGGGTGATGGCCCGCACGTTCAGTTCCTCGACGCGGCGAAAGTCCCTGACGTTGTGCGTCACGATGAATTCGCAGCCCGATGCGACGGCGCATTCCAGCACCATGTCGTCGTCCGGGTCGCGCAGAAACGGCCGCCACAGAAAATGCACATCCTGCAGATGCGCGACGGACGCCAGGTAGCGCACGAAACCGAGCGCCATATCGATCGTCACACCGGGTGGCAAGTGCTCCCGCCGCGTCAGGACGGCCTGCCATTCCGTGTAAACGGCGATGGTCAGCGCAATCTCGAATTGGGTCGAGGGCAGCATCGACACGATCTGGAAACTTGCGCCATTTCGCGAGCGGGATGCTGCAACCAGAACCGAGGTGTCGAGGGCGATACGCATGGTATTACCAGTGTAACCACGAATAGCCGGGTGTCAACCACACCCTCAGCCCTCCGCCACCACCGCCAGCACGGCCTCGCCATAGGCTTCCAGCTTTTTCGCCCCCAGCCCGGAGATCTCGCCCAGCTCCGCCAGCGTGGCCGGCTTGCGCGCGGCAATCTCGCGCAGCGTGGCGTCATGCAGGATGACGTAGGCGGGAATGCCTTTTTCGTTGGCGGTTTCGCGGCGCCAGGTGCGCAGGGCGATGAAGAGCGGATCCTCGTCGTCGTGGTAGCCCTGCCCGCTGCTGGAGGCCAGCCGTGATTTGCGTGACTTGGTACGCACTTCGATGGCACGCAGCATGACGGTTTCCTCACCTTTGAGCACGGGCCGGGCCGCAGCGGTGAGTTTCAATGCGCCGTAGGCAGTGTGATCGACCTCCATCAGGCCGCGCACCACCAGCTGCCGCAGCACCGCGCGCCAGACCTTGTCGCTCTGGCTGGCGCCGATGCCGAACACACTCAACTGGTTGTGGCCGAAGCGGTCGATTTTCTCGGTTTTTTTGCCGAGCAAAACATCGAGCACATGCCCGGCGCCAAAGCGCTGGCCGGTGCGGTAGACGGTGGAGAGCAGCTTTTGCGCGGCCTCGGTGCCGTCCCACAGCGTGGGTGGGTTGAGGCAGACGTCGCAGTTGCCGCAGGGCTGGCTGGCTTCGCCGAAGTAGGAGAGCAGCGCGACGCGGCGGCAGCTGGCCGCCTCGCACAGGCCGACCAGGGCGTCGAGCTTGGCATGGCCGATGCGCTTGTGCGCGTCCTCGGCCTCGCCCTCGTCGATGAAGCGGCGCTGCGTGACGACGTCCTGCAGGCCCCACGCCATCCACGCCTCGGCCGGCTCGCCGTCGCGCCCGGCGCGGCCGGTTTCCTGGTAGTAGCCTTCGACCGAGCGCGGCAGGTCGAGGTGGGCGACAAAGCGCACGTCGGGCTTGTCGATGCCCATGCCGAAGGCGAGCGTGGCGACCATGACGACGCCGTCCTCGCGCAGGAATTTTTCCTGGTGGCGGCGGCGCGTTTCGTTGTCCATGCCGCCGTGGTAGGGCAATGCGGTGAGGCCGGCCTGCTTCAGCGCGTCGGCGGTTTCCTCGACCTTCTTGCGCGTGCTGCAGTAGACGATGCCGGCCTCGCCTTTGTGTTCGGCCAGGAAATCGAGCAGCTGGCGGCGCGGCTCGGCTTTTTCGCTGATGCGGTAGCGGATGTTGGGGCGGTCGAAGCTGGCGACGAAGACGCGCGCTTCGCCGAGGTCGAGGCGGGTGAGAATTTCGGCGCGCGTGGCGGCGTCGGCCGTGGCGGTGAGCGCGATGCGAGGAATATCGGGAAAGCGCTCGTGCAGCGCCGACAGGCCGAGGTATTCCGGGCGGAAATCGTGTCCCCACTGCGACACGCAGTGCGCTTCGTCGATGGCGAACAAGGCAACCTGCGCCTGTTCGAGCAGACTCTGAAAACGCGGCGTCAGCAGGCGTTCCGGCGCCACATAAAGCAGCTTCAGCTGCCCGGTGACGAATTCACGCTCCACCTGCATGGCAGTAGCGCTGTCGAGGCTGGAGTTCAGGAATTCGGCCGCAATGCCCAGTTCCTTCAAGGCCGCGACCTGGTCCTGCATCAGCGCGATCAGCGGCGACACCACCACCGCGCAGCCCTCGCGCAGCAGGGCCGGGATCTGGAAGCACAGCGACTTGCCGCCGCCGGTGGGCATCAGTACCAGCGCATCGCCGCCCGCCGCGACGGTATCGACGATGGCCGCCTGCTCGCCGCGGAACGCGGGATAGCCGAAGACGCGGTTGAGCAGGCTTAAAGGAGTGTCGGACATGAGTGAAAAATGGGTGGCAAGCGGTGTGTCACATTGGCTATAATTGTGTCACGTTTTGCTCCTGGAGCGCTTAAATGAAAACCCTGACCATCCGCGAAGCACGCGAAGGCCTGTCGCACCCCGACCAGATGTTCGCCGACAGCGACGAAGTGCTGGTCATGAATCGCGGCGAGCCGGTGGCGCGCATCCTGCCGGTTGAACCCCGGCGCAAGATTCGTTCGCTGCGTGCTTTTCTGGAATCGCAGCCGATGCAGGACATGCCCAGTGAAGTGCTCATTTCCGAAGATCGCGAGGAGCGCTTTTGAGCGCGTACATCGACACCAGCGCGCTCGCCAAGTGCTACATCCGCGAACCGCGCTCGCTCGACGTGCTCGATTGGGCCGATGCCGAGGATGAGGTCTGTACCAGCCCCCTGGCCCTTGTCGAGTTTCGCTGCCTGCTCGCGCGCCGTCGCCGCGCGGCACAGATCGAAGCCATGCTGGAACGCAGTGCCCTCGCGGAATTCGACCGCGACAGGCTGGGTCGAATGTGGCGTGTCTATCCTGAGTCCGTCGGGCTTTTCGACGAAGCACGGAGCTTGATCGATCTGCTGCCAGAAGTCCCACTGCGCGCACTGGATGCGCTGCACCTCGCCTACGCCCGCCACTTCGGCGCACAGCGCTTCGCCAGCGCCGACAAATCTCAGGCCGACGCCGCCCGCGCGCTCGGTCTCGACGTCATCACCTTTTATTGAATCATTGCTCATGACCACCGAAACCACCGCCCCCACCCTCGACGAGAACCAGATCATCGCCGAGCGCCGCGCCAAGCTCGCCGCGATCCGCGAACAGGGTATCGCCTTCCCCAACGACTTCGACCGCCGCGACTATGCCGGAAAGCTGGCCGCCGCCCACGGCGACAAGGCCAAGGAAGCGCTGGAAGCCGAAGCCATCGAGGTGCAACTGGCCGGCCGCATGATGCTGAAGCGCGTGATGGGCAAGGCCAGTTTCGCCACGCTGCAGGACATGAGCGGGCGCATCCAGGTGTATGTCTCCAACGACCTGACCGGCACCGAATCGCACGATGCGTTCAAGCACTGGGACCTGGGCGATTTCCTCGGGGTTTCCGGCACCCTGTTCAAGACCAACAAGGGCGAGCTGACCATCCAGGCGAAATCGATCCGCCTGCTGTCGAAGGCGTTGCGCCCGCTGCCGGAAAAATTCCACGGCCTGGCCGATCAGGAACAGAAATACCGCCAGCGCTACCTCGACCCCATCACCAACGACACCGCACGCGAAACTTTCAGGCGCCGCTCGAAGATCATCCAGGCGATCCGCTCGTTCATGGTCGAGCGCGACTTCCTCGAAGTGGAAACGCCGATGATGCACCCCATCCCCGGCGGCGCCGCAGCCAAGCCATTTGCCACGCACCACAACGCGCTCGACATGGAACTGTTCCTGCGCATCGCACCCGAGCTGTACCTCAAGCGCCTGGTCGTCGGCGGTTTCGAGAAAGTGTTCGAAATCAACCGCAACTTCCGCAACGAAGGCCTCTCCACGCGGCACAACCCCGAATTCACCATGATGGAGTTCTACGAGGCCTACCGTGAATACGGCTACCTGATGGACCTGACCGAATCGCTGATTCGCAATGCCGCCATTGCAGCCACCGGCACCACCACGGTGGCCTACCAGGGCCATGCCATCGATCTCGACAAGCCCTTCGCCCGCCTTACCATCGTCGATGCAATCCGTCATTACCACCCGAAATACACCGTGGAACAGCTG
Source organism: Thiobacillus sp. (assembly GCA_019911765.1). Classification (GTDB taxonomy): domain Bacteria; phylum Pseudomonadota; class Gammaproteobacteria; order Burkholderiales; family Thiobacillaceae; genus Thiobacillus. The sequence continues at coordinate 9,776 of JAIOJU010000254.1, read as the reverse complement.
AACGACCGCGACTGGCTGATTGCCCAGTTCGTGGCGATGAAGGCCAAGTACAAGCCGCAGGATGGTCTGGGCGGCCTGCAGCTGTCGTTCTTCGAGGAAACCACCGAGGCGCTGCTGATCCAGCCGACCTTCATCATCGACTATCCGGCCGAGGTCTCGCCGCTGGCCCGTCGTTCCGACACACAGCCCGACATCACCGAACGCTTCGAGCTGTTCATCACCGGCCGCGAAATGGCCAATGGTTTTTCGGAGTTGAACGATGCCGAGGACCAGGCCGAGCGCTTCATGGAGCAGGTGCGGCAGAAGGAAGCCGGCGACGAGGAGGCGATGCACTACGACGCCGACTTCATCCGCGCGCTGGAACACGGCCTGCCCCCCACCGGCGGATGCGGCATCGGCATCGACCGCCTGGTCATGCTGCTGACCGACTCGCCGAGCATCCGCGACGTCATTCTCTTCCCGCAAATGCGGCGGGAAAGTTAAATGCGCCCGCAGATGCGGCGCGCAAGCTGAACCCTTCGCATGGGGCAGTACGCGCTCAAGATCGGGTTGTCGGCGCTGGTGCTGGTCATCATCGCCGAGGTGGCCAAGCGCAGCACGTTCTGGGCAGCAGCCCTGGCTTCGCTGCCCCTCACCTCGCTGCTGGCCTTTGTCTGGCTGTACCTCGACAACGGCGACACCCAGAAAATAGCCGTGCTCTCCTACAGTATTTTCTGGCTGGTGCTCCCTTCCCTGCTTTTGTTTGTGCTGCTGCCGCTATTGCTGCGCAGCGGGCTGGGATTCTGGCTGAGCCTCCTCACCGCCAGCGCCGCCACGGCCCTGGCCTATCTGGGTACGATCAAGCTGCTGTCCCTGTTCGGTATCAAACTTTAGCCTGCGCAACGTCCAATTCAGATTCAGACCTGCGGACAGGTCAAGGCGGGCGCGCTTCCGGTAAAATTCCGCTTGCAAACAACTTTTCTCTTAGCCGAAAACACCATGACCGATACGCTCAACACCCACGATTCCTTTACCTCCGGCAAGCGCGACGTGCAATTCGCCTCGCTGAAAAAACTCGAAGCCGCATTGGGGGTGTCGGTTGCACGTCTGCCGGTATCGATCCGCATCGTGCTGGAGTCGGTGCTGCGCAATTGCGACGGCGTGAAGGTGACACCCGAGCACATCAGGCAGCTGGCCAACTGGCAGCCCAACTCCAACCGCACCGAAGAAATCCCCTTCACCGTGGCACGGGTAATCCTGCAGGACTTCACCGGCGTGCCGCTGCTGGCCGACCTCGCGGCGATGCGTTCGGCCGCTGCGCGGGCCGACAAGGACCCGAAAAAAATCGAGCCGCTGGTGCCGGTGGACATGGTGGTCGACCACTCGATCCAGGTCGACAACTTCGGCAGCCCGGATGCGCTCGATCTCAACATGAAAATCGAATTCGAGCGCAACCAGGAGCGCTATCAGTTCCTGAAATGGGGCATGCAGGCGTTCGAGACCTTCAAGGTCGTTCCGCCCGGCGTCGGCATCGTGCACCAGGTGAACATGGAATACCTGGCGCGTGGCGTGATGGAGAAGGATGGCATGGCCTATCCTGACACGCTGGTCGGAACCGACAGCCATACCACGATGATCAACGGCCTCGGCGTGGTGGCCTGGGGCGTGGGCGGCATCGAGGCCGAGGAGGCGATGCTCGGCCACCCCGTGTATTTCCTCACGCCGGACGTAGTGGGCGTGAACCTCACCGGCCGTACCCGGCCCGGCATCACCGCCACCGACGTGGTGCTGACCATCACCGAAATGCTGCGCAGCGCCAAGGTCGTCGGCAAGTTTGTCGAGTTCTTCGGCGAAGGCGCGGCGGCATTGCCGGTGACCGACCGTGCAACCATCGCCAACATGGCACCGGAATACGGCGCGACCATGGGCTTTTTCCCGGTCGACGAGGCCACCTGCCAGTACTTCGCCGCGACCGGACGTTCGGCGGAGCAGGTCGACCTGATTCGCGACTACTACCAGGCGCAGCAGCTGTTCGGCATTCCGCAAGCGGGCGACATCGATTATTCGCAAACGCTCACGCTGGACCTTTCCACGGTCGAGCCGTCGATCGCCGGCCCCAAGCGCCCGCAGGATCGCATCGCGCTGTCTGCCGTCGATGCCACCTTCGACACGCTGATGCAAAAGCCCAAGGATCAGGGCGGCTACGGCAAGACGGAAGAAGATCTGCGCCGGGCTTACTCGGTCGAAGGCGGCGGCGAATTGCGCCATGGCAGCGTGGTCATCGCTGCCATCACCTCATGCACCAACACCTCCAACCCCGGCGTGATGATCGCGGCGGGTCTGCTGGCCAAGAAGGCGGTCGAGCTCGGCCTCTACACCCCGGCCCACGTCAAGACCAGCATGGGCCCCGGCTCGCGCGCGGTGACCGAATACCTGAAGGCCGCCGAACTGCTGCCCTATCTTGAAAAACTGGGATTCGGCGTGGTCGGCTACGGCTGCACCACCTGCATCGGCAACTCCGGCCCGCTGCCGGAAGCCATCGAAAAAACCATGCTCGACAATGATCTGGTCGCCTGCTCGGTGCTCTCCGGCAACCGCAACTTCGAGGCACGCGTACATCAGAACGTCAAGGCCAACTTCCTGATGTCGCCACCGCTGGTGGTTGCATTTGCGCTGGCCGGACGCGTGCCGTTCGATGTCGAAAAAGACCCGATCGGCGCCGGCAAGAATGGGCCGGTCTATCTGAGAGATATCTGGCCGAGCAACGAGGAAGTGGCCGCCCTGCTGCACCATTCCACCGACGCCAGCGCCTACAGGAGCTACGCCGACGTCGGCGCCGACAATCCCTTGTGGGACGGCGTCACCGCCCCCAGTGGCGCGGTGTACCAGTGGGACGAGGCCTCCACCTACATCCAGGAGCCGCCCTTCTTCGTCAATGAAACCGCTCCCAGCCCGGTCATCAAGGGCGCACGCGCGCTGGCGATTTTTGGCGACTCCGTCACCACCGACCACATCAGCCCCGCCGGCGGCATCAAGCCCACTTCACCGGCCGGCGCCTACCTGACCGAGCACAAGGTGCTGAAAGCCGATTTCAACAGCTACGGCGCACGCCGCGGCAACCACGAAGTGATGATGCGCGGCACCTTCGCCAACGTGCGGATCAAGAACCTGATGATTCCCGGTTCCGAAGGCGGCGTCACCCTCAAGGACGGCAAGGAGCAATCGATCTACGACGCGGCCATGCAATATCAGGCTGAAGGCATGCCGCTGATGATCTTTGCCGGAGAAGAATACGGCACCGGCTCCAGCCGCGACTGGGCTGCCAAGGGCACCACGCTGCTGGGTGTGAAAGCCGTCGTGGCCAAGAGCTTCGAACGCATCCACCGCTCCAACCTGGCCGGCATGGGCGTGCTGCCCTGCCAGTTCAAGGACGGGGTCGATGCCGCGACGCTGAAACTCGATGGCAGCGAAACCTTCGATCTCGAAGGCGCCGGATCCGGTATCGTCCCGCAGCAGGACGTGACGCTGGTGATTCATCGCGCGAATGGCAGCACGGAGCGCGTCGCGCTCAAGCTGCGCATCGATACGCCGATTGAAGTCGAGTATTACAACAAGGGCGGCATTCTGCCGTTCGTGCTGGGCCAGTTGATGGGTTGAGTCTTCTTGGATTCGGTCCCCGTCCTGCTCAACAAGCCTGGATGGGGCTTGCCGCCGCCTTTTTCAAACTGGCCTGGTGCAGGAGTCGCTCATGATGAAACGCACACTATTTTTTGCCTTGCCGATTCTGGCCGCCGCCGCGCAGACGGGCTGCAGCGATGACCGGCCCCTGGCTTACCAGACCAGCATCAAACCGATCCTCGACGCCCATTGCGTAGCGTGTCATGTGCCGGGCGGCTCGGGATACGAACAATCCGGCTTGCGTCTCGACAGCTATGATGCCCTGATGAAGGGAACCAGGCTCAATCCTGTGGTCCATCCCGGTTCCAGCTTGAGCAGCACCCTGTACCGGATGGTGTCCGGTCAGCTCGATGCCTCGATCCGCATGCCGCACCACGAATCAAAACTCACGGAAAAGAATGTCAGCATGATAGGCGCCTGGATAGACCAGGGCGCGAAGAACTGACCGTACGCCCGCAACGGGCGTGCCATTTATCCGGCGCGTGACTCGCCAAGCGGCATCAAAAAACAAAGCGCTGCGCGAACAGCTCACTCACCTTGTCCGGCGGCAAGGGTTTGGCCACCACATAACCCTGGATCTCGTCGCATCCCTGCTTCTTCAGAAACGCCACCTGCTCGACCGACTCCACCCCTTCGGCCACCACCCGCATATTCAGCGCGTGCGAGAGACGGATGATGGCATTGGCGATTTCGGCCCCGTCGCTGTCCGTCAGCACATCGTCGACAAAGCTCTTGTCGATTTTCAGCGTATCAATCGGCATCCGTTTCAGCTGGCCAAGATTGGAGTGGCCCGTGCCAAAGTCATCGATATAGACGTGGAGTCCGCGCCGGCGCAGGGCATCCAGCATGTCAAAGGTGCGCATGGGATTTTCCATCGCCGCACTTTCGGTCACCTCCAGTTGCAGATACGCGACATCCATGCCGGTGTCGCTCAGGATGGACTCGATATCGTCTATCAGGCGCGCATCTGAAAACTGGCGGGGTGACAGATTGACCGCCACCGGGGGCGGATTGAGCCCGGTATCACGCCAGACCACCCACTGTTCACATGCGGCGCGTATCACCCAGCGACCCAGCGGCAGGATCAGTCCGGTTTCCTCGGCCACCGGGACGAACTGGTCGGGCCAGATAATGCCACCCGACTTGGGGAGCCAGCGAAGCAGCGCCTCCAGGCCCACCACCTGCCCGTTGGTGAGATCCACCTTGGGCTGATACACCAGCACCAGCTCATTGCGTTCAAGCGCATGACGCAGCCCGGTTTCCAGGTTCAATTGCTGCTGTGCGACCGTATTCAATTCATCGCTGAAATACTCAAATCCGCTGCGCCGCTGCTTGGCCTGGTACATCGCCAGATCGGCCTGACGCAGCAGCGTGTTGGCGTCCAGGCCATCGTCCGGATACACGCTGATGCCAATGCTGGCGCCAATGGCATAGCGGCGCTGTTCAAGCTTGAAGGATTCGGCCAGGGCCTTGATCAGCTTGCGCGCAACCCGGCTGGCGGCGCGTGAGGCTGGCGGATGGCTCAGGACGACGGCAAATTCATCGCCACCCAGCCGGGCGACAAAGTCATCCGCCCGCAATTCTTCATCCAGCCGGTTGGCCACGACACGCAACACCTGATCCCCCACCTCGTGGCCCTGCGAATCGTTGATGTGCTTGAAACGATCGAGATCGATGAACAGCAGCGAGACCTGAAGTTTTTCACGTTGCGCGCGTGCCAGGGCATGTGTCAGGAAATCCTGGAAATACGAGCGATTCGGCAACCCGGTCAGCGGATCATGATTGGCCAGCATGTCGAGCCGCATCTCGGAATAACGGCGCTCGGTCAGCGCCGACGAAACGAATAGTCCGCCGAGCGCCATGGTCACCATGCTGATCTGCAGGCCAAAAATGTCACGCGGCGTCGTGGCGACAGTGAGCCCCCCAAAGGAAATCACACCCACGCCCAGCACTATTAGCGCCGACAGAAAAATGGCCAGGCTCGCGCCGGTGACCGAAAACCGCAGCGCGGCCCACAACACACCTGGCAGCAAGACAAACAACACGACTTCGGCAGGCCGCAGGAGGTCGACGTACTGCATCATCAACCGCGTCAGCAGCATCATGCTGAGCAGCAACACCAGCCCTTCCAGACGCGCGCCCTTGTTGGTGGGCAACAAGTCCCAGCGGGATGCCGTCAGCAGGAGTGGGGCGATGAGATAGACACCCAGCAAATCGCCCAGCCACCATACCCAAAGGCTTCTGAACACAAGGCTGTCCGGCATGTCGCCAAAGGCATGCAGGCTGAACACGCCCACCCCGGCACTGACCGCACACCCCAACGGGGCAGCGACCAGCGCGAATTTGGTGACACTGGAGACAAAATCGAGCGAAGGACTGAAGGGTTGCAGCAGATAGCGCGGCAAGTAGCCGATGATTGCCGCCCCGGCGGCTGCACCCAGTGCCAGACCCAATGCACCATCGGGCGGCAGAAACAGGCTGTTGACCGCAAGCGAGCCCAGCAGCACGCCCACCACCCCGGCGGCGCCAAAACGCAGGCTCGCCATGGCACCGATGCCGGCCGCCAGCCAGACAACCGCAACGACATCGGCAATATAGGAAGCGAGTTTGAGGCTGACCCAACCGGCGAATGCGTAGCCCAGTGCGGTCAGACCGACGATCAGCGCAAAGCGCCTCGCTTCAGCAAGGGCAGGCAGCGCCAATCGGGTCAAGATATGAACCAGGTTAAGCCACGGGATCCAGTTCTGCGCGCACTGACTCGAGTGCGTCCTTGAGCGTTTCCTCGGTCAGGCCATTGAGTTGTTCGGCCAGCATCTCGGCCGCATCGATGGTGTCCGCTTCGTCCGGCAGATTATCCGTATCGAGGTTCGCCACAAAAACCGCGGCCGCGCCAGTGACTTGCAATAGTTGGCGGCGCTCGTTCATCAGCATTTCGATTTCATCGCGCAACAGGCGGACTTCATCCTCTTTCATGGCATGCAGGCTCATGTCTATCTCCGTATCGTTAGTCTGTTCAGCCAAACAGGGTAAGCACCCCGGTGTAGCCATATAAGCGGTTATAAGAAATTTCACCGTTGGCGAAAAACCCCACCAGCGGAAAATCACCCAGAGTGTCGCGTATCAGGCCCAGCTCCCGGTTCGGCGCGCCAAACATATGCTGGCCACGCCCCAGGCAAGAATAATACACGCCGCCCCGGATAGGTGCGTTCAATTGCGTCTGGATGGCCGCAAGCATCCGCAACAGGTCATCTTCTGCCGTTTGCTGGTCCCGGCGGCAAAACAGCAGGTCGTCCCCCGTCTCGATGGTTTCACCGATGGCGACCAGATGATTCTGCGGGTCCACCCCCAGAATATTGCGCACCAGGTAATCGCCGGTATCCGAGCCACGCACCGGCAGGCCCACGTAGATATAGCCTGCCGCACGCTGCAGATCGCCTGCCAGCGTTTCGCCAATTTCTTCCTTCATCACGTCGAGCGCCGGACGGTTGTCCAGGCTCCCGATGATGTTCTTGTTGGCCGTGGTAACGCGGTGACGCGGGCCCAGCGGGGAGATGCCCTGTGTAAGCCGGGTCGCCAGTCTCACCCGGTCGCTGAACAACACGCCGGACAAACCACCCCTGACCACGCCATCGCTGATCTGTGCGTTTTCGCCACGTGAACTCGACAGGCCACCCACGACAAAACCACTCGCGACGTGCTCGCTCAGGCCTTCAATCAACTCCTGAATACGATTATTCGCCGGGTCACCATGCACCACGGCAAAATAAGCGTCCGTGGCCTGATCGCCAATATCCTGGGGGATGCGCGCCAACGGCAGCATGCTGAAATCGGCCAATGGAAATTCACCCAGCATCACGGCCAAGGCCGGCTCTTCCAGATATTCGATCCCGGTTGCACACACGCCCACGCCCACGCTACCCGTCCAGTGCGGAACACTGGTCGCGCTTTTGAAAAAAGCCAGGATCGCATCGAGTTCGCCCACAAAGGCGTCCGACACGTAAAGAAATCCCAGGGTTGCGGCAACAGGAATCGCGCCCAACTGCGTCATGCACGACTGTGCCGCAAGCGTCCAGTCAGAATTCCGGGCGTGAGCCGATTTAAAGGGTGTTGTCATGATTGTCTGACAGAAGGGTCGGCCAGGCGCGGAAACACGGGGCCAGGCCGCTGGCCCGCATCACCCATGCCATCCCCATTGCCCGCTCGGCCTGCATCAGTAGCCTGTCTGACTGCTGTGAGGCAGCTCGCCCTCGCCAAAGAAATTCCACAACAGATGTGCAACCACTTCTGGTGCGATCACGGTGTGCTGGTTATGGGTTTCCTGTAGTCCTGTCCGCAGCTTTCTGCGCAGCTCCGGGTCACCGGTCAGGTCAAAGATAATGTCGACTTTGGCGCCCATGCTCACCACATCCAGCGCGTTCTGGAACACCGGCACTTTGCTTTGACTGAACCCCAACGCGACAGGCGACTCCAGATTGCGGTGCGCGACTGCAACAATTTCCACGTTGACATGTTCTTCCTGAATTTTTTCCAGAAAATGCTCGGCGAATTTTTCGCCCACGTCTCCCAAACCCAACAGCGCAACTTTGACTACATGACTCATGAAACAGCTCCTCGTATCGATTATGGCTGGCAACAGCAGACTGGCTGTTACGTACGCAATCCCAACCCTGAATTACCGGGAGGCACTCTCAGGCGCATCTGGGGCGTGCCCCAAGCATAAGGCCCCTGTCAGCGCCTGTCGATACCGATCAACGCCTCATGTTTCAGTTTGGTCACACTGCCCAACCCGGCCAAGCTGAGCGATACTAAGAAGAGTCAGTCGCCAATTTGCACGCTCATGTCCAACAGCGCCCTCTACCCACCCATTACGCCCTACGCCAGCGGCATGCTGGAAACAACCGGTATCCATCGGCTCTACTGGGAAACCTCCGGCAATCCCGAGGGCATTCCGGTGCTATTCGTTCATGGCGGTCCAGGCTCGGGCACCTCGCCCGGCCAGCGGCAATTCTTCGACCCTGCGCGTTATCGCATCATTCTGTTTGATCAGCGTGGCAGCGGTCGCTCAACGCCACACGGCGAACTCACCGACAACACCACCCCGCATCTGATCGCAGACATGGAAGCGCTGCGGGCTGAGCTTGGCATAAAAACCTGGCTGGTGTTTGGGGGGTCATGGGGCTCGACCCTGGCGCTTGCCTACGCCCAGACCCACCCCGGGCAGTGCCGCGGACTGGTGCTGCGCGGCATATTCCTCTGCCGGAAAAGTGAGATCGACTGGTTTCTCGACGGCATTCGTGCCCTGTTTCCCGAGGCGCAACGGCAGCTGGCCGAGTTCATCCCGCCGGCAGAACGCCATGACCTGCTCACCGCCTATCACCGTCGCCTGATCGATCCCGATCCGGCAGTGCACCAGCCTGCCGCCGCGCATTGGGCCACGTTCGAGGCATCCTGCTCGACCCTGCTGCCGAACCCCGATCTGGTCTCGGCATTCGGCAGCGACAAAACCGCGTTGTCGCTGTCGCGCATCGAAGCACACTATTTCATGAACAACATTTTCCTGCCCGACAACAGCCTGCTCGATAACGTCGACCGCATCCGCAATATTCCCGCCATCATCGTGCAGGGCCGCTACGATGCCGTGTGCCCCATCGTCTCGGCCGACGAACTGGCGCGCGCCTGGCCCGAGGCACGCTATGTGATCGTGCCGGATGCGGGACATTCGGCATTCGAGCCCGGCATCGCACGTGAACTCGTTGCCGCCACCGACACGTTCGCCCAAACCGGACACTTCGCCTGACATGACTCTATCGCCCCACGTCTTCGATGCCAGCGCAGACAACTTCAACCGCCTGGTGCTGGAAAATTCCCACAAAGGCCCGGTGCTGGTGCATTTCTGGACCCCCAAGGCCGGCCCCTGCTTCATCCTGATGCCGCGACTGGTCAAGCTTGCAGCCGAATACGGCGGCAAGTTCCTGCTGGTGATGTTGAATGCCGACGAGCTGCCCGAACTGGCACGGCGCTTCAGCGTGAACTCGGTGCCCACGGTCAAGTTCTTCTGGCGCGGCGAAGTCGCCCACACCATCCATGGAGCCGATCCCGACAGCAGTTTCCGTCAGGTA
>JAIOJU010000253.1 GCA_019911765.1 Thiobacillus sp. | reverse complement strand
TCGAGCCCGCCGCTGCCGAACCGGTTGCGGTCGAGGCTGTGGTTGCAGCTGAACCCCCCGCTGCCCCGGTCGACGCAGCCGCAGCGCCGGAAGCGAAACCCGCCCCGGCCGTCAAGAAAACGACCCGGATCAAAAAAGCCTCCATTCTGGACGAGGCCGAGCTCAAGGCGCGCGAAGAAGAAAAGCGCCGTGGCCAGGCATTGCAGGAACGTCAGGCCGCAGATGCCAAGGCACGCGCCGAACGCGAAGCCTTGCGCAAACAGGCCGAGGCTGCGCGCGAAGCCGCCAAGCTGGCGGAAGCCGAGAAAGCTGCCGCGCCCGCCGCACCGGCTCCAACCGAAAAAACGCTGCACAAGCCCGACAAACCGGCAGGGGCCAAGGACAAAAAGCCCGCCAAAAAAGCCGACAGCTGGAAAGACGATGCTGCGAAGCGCAAAGGCGGCCTCAAGACCCGCGGTGGTGCTGCACCAGATACCGGCTGGCGTGGCCGCAAGGGCAAGTCCCGCTCCAGCAGCAATGAGGAAACCACCTTCGTCGCCCCGACCGAGCCGGTCGTGCGCGAGGTGCTGGTGCCCGAAACCATTACCGTGGCCGAACTGGCTCACAAGATGTCGGTCAAGGCCGCTGAAGTCATCAAGGCCCTGATGAAACTGGGCAGCATGGTGACGATCAACCAGGTGCTGGACCAGGAAACCGCAATCATCGTGGTCGAGGAAATGGGACACATCGGCAAACCGGCTGCGCTGGATACGCCTGAAGCCTTCCTCGTTGACACCGGCGAAACAACCGAACACGAATTGCATGCCCGTCCGCCCGTGGTCACCGTCATGGGTCACGTCGACCACGGCAAGACCTCGCTGCTCGACACCATACGCCGTACTCGCGTGGCCAGTGGCGAAGCCGGTGGCATTACCCAGCACATCGGCGCGTATCACGTCGAAACCGAGAAAGGCGTCATCACCTTCCTCGACACGCCAGGCCACGAGGCCTTTACCGCCATGCGCGCACGCGGCGCCAAGGCGACCGACATCGTGGTGCTGGTAGTCGCGGCGGACGACGGTGTGATGCCGCAAACCATTGAAGCCATCCACCATGCCAAGGCTGCCGGCGTGCCGCTGGTGGTGGCCGTGAACAAGATCGACAAGCCCGAAGCCAGCCCCGAGCGCATCCGCCAGGAACTGGTGGCGCAGGGCGTGACGCCCGAAGAATGGGGCGGCGACACCCAGTTCATCGAAGTGTCGGCCAAGGCCAACACCAACATCGACGGCCTGCTCGATGCCATTCTGCTGCAGGCCGAGGTGCTCGAACTGCAGGCGGCCGCCGATGGCCCCGCCAAGGGCATCGTCATCGAAGCCCGCCTGGATAAAGGCAAGGGCCCGGTCGCCACGCTGCTGGTGCAATCCGGTACGCTGCGCCGCGGCGACATGGTATTGGCTGGCCAGGTGTTCGGCCGGGTGCGTGCCATGCTCGACGAAGCGGGCAAGACAATCGAAGCGGCTGGCCCCTCCATCCCTGTCGAGATTCAGGGCCTGTCCGACGTGCCGCGCGCAGGTGAAGACATGATGGTGCTGCCGGACGAGCGCAAGGCGCGTGAAATCGCCCTGTTCCGTCAGGGCAAGTTCCGCGACGTGCAACTGGCCAAGAAGCAGGCGGCCAAGATGGAATCGATGTTCGACCAGATGGGCCAGGGCGAAGTGCAGCATCTGCCCATCATCCTCAAGGCCGACATGCAGGGCTCCTACGAAGGTCTGGCGCACGCGCTGGGCAAGCTGTCCACCGACGAAGTCAAGGTCAACATCATCCACAGCGGTGTGGGTGCGATCACCGAATCCGACGTCAACCTCGCAGTCGCCTCCAAGGCGGTGCTGATCGGCTTCAACGTGCGGGCTGATGCGTCGGCCCGCAAGCTGGCCGAGTCCAACGGCGTGGACCTGCGCTACTACAACATCATCTACGAAGCCGTGGACGAGGTGAAATCCGCGCTCTCCGGCATGCTGGCGCCCGAGAAGAAGGAAACGGTCATCGGCACCGTGGAAGTCCGCCAGGTCTTCGTCATTTCCAAGGTTGGCACCATTGCGGGTTGCTACGTGCTGGACGGCGTGATCAAGCGCAACGCCGGCGTACGCCTGATCCGCAACAACGTCGTCATCCATCAGGGCGAGCTCGACTCGCTCAAGCGCTTCAAGGATGACGTCAAGGAGGTCAAATCCAATCTGGAGTGCGGCCTCTCGCTCAAGAACTACAACGACATTCAGGAAGGTGACCAGCTGGAAGTGTTTGAAGTCGTGGAAGTGGCGCGCTCGCTGTAATGCCGAAGGATTTTCCGCGCGCCCGCCGCGTCGCCGACCAGATCCAGCGCGAACTGCCGGAGTTGATCCGGCAGGAAGTGAAAGATCCGCGCGTCGGCATGCTGACCATCACCGAGGTGGAGGTCAACCGCGACATGGAGTTTGCCAAGGTCTTCTTCACCACGCTGGGCGGTCAGGCCGAGCATGATGCCTGCCTGCAGGGTCTGCAGCGTGCCAGCGGTTTCCTGCGTTCGCAGCTGTCACACCGCATGCAGTTGCGCGTGGTGCCCAAGCTCACCTTCGTCTACGACAAATCGGTCGAATACGGCATGGCGCTCACCCAGCTCATCGAAACGGCCGTCGCCGAAGACGCCAAACACCCGAAAGACGAGTAATTTGCCGTCCATCGGCCCACCCTCTCCCCAGCCCTCCCCCCGAGCGGGTGAGGGGGCAAACGTTAGGCTTCGCCCGCGTGAACCGATTAACGGCGTGCTGCTGCTGAACAAGCCGGTCGGCATCACCTCCAACGCTGCATTGCAAAAAGCCAAGTGGTTGCTCAACGCCAGAAAGGCCGGGCATACCGGCACGCTGGATCCGTTTGCCGATGGCCTGCTGCCCCTCTGTTTCGGCGAAGCCACCAAGTTTTCAGCCTATCTGCTCGAAGCAGACAAGCATTACCGCGCCGTCATGCAGCTCGGCGTCACCACCACGACCGGCGATCCTGAAGGCGAAATACTCGACACCCGCGAAGTCCATGTCAGCCATGACGACATCCTTGCCGTGCTGCCCCGATTCAAGGGAGAAATCGAGCAGATTCCGCCCATGCATTCAGCACTCAAACACCAGGGCCGGCCACTCTACGAATATGCACGCGCCGGGATCGAAATCGATCGCCCGCCCCGCAAGGTCACCATCCGCTCACTGGAACTGGTTGCATGCGACCCGCCGCGCGTGGTGCTGGATGTGCAATGCACGGCCGGCACCTATATCCGCACGCTGGCGCAGGACATCGGCGCGGCGCTGGGTTGCGGTGCACACCTCACTGCACTGACGCGAACCGCTGCGGGCGGATTCAGCCTGGAACAGGCCCACACGCTGGCTGACCTGGAGGCGCTTGAGGCCAATCAGCGCCAATCCTGGCTGCAACCGGCGGATTGCCTGGTTGCACATCTCCCCCTCCTGCAGCTGGATGAAACCGACACCACGGCCCTGTGTCAGGGCCGCAGCATAAATTATTCAGGCCCCCATGCAGGGCTGATGCGCATGTACACAAGCACCAACCGCTTTCTCGGCCTCGCTCATGCAGATGCCGGCCAGCTGGTCCCGCAGCGCTTGATCGCCACACAACAAGCTTGAGTCGGATCACCCTTTCCGCGTAAAATACGCGGTTTCCCCCGAACGTGTCCCGCACAGCCGCAGGCCACGCGATTTAGAAGGAGTACACCATGGCTGTTACCGTCGCTCAAAAAGCCGAGATCGTCCAGAATTACCAACGCGCTGCCGCCGACACCGGCTCCCCCGAAGTGCAGGTTGCCCTGCTGACGGCCCGCATCAACGACCTGACCGGCCACTTCAAGGCCAACATGAAGGATCACCACTCGCGTCGTGGCCTGCTGAAAATGGTGAGCCGTCGCCGCAAGCTGCTGGACTACCTCAAGCGTACCCACCTTGAAGGTTACAAAACCTTGATCGAGCGCCTCGGTCTGCGTAAGTAATTTCGACCCGGCCAATCTGATGATCCTGAACCCGGCTGGCTGCATTTTGGTTGCTGCGCCAGCACTGGCTGGTTCAGAACTGCCTGCTGTATCAGAGCAGTGGATGGGCCTGGTTACACCCTGAATTTCCCCACGCCCCGCACTCGCGGGGCGTTTTTGCTTTGAAAGGAACTCGTGTGAGCGCTATCAAGAAAACTTTCACTTTCGGCCGCCATCAGGTCACTCTGGAAACCGGCGAAATCGCCCGCCAGTCCTCCGGCGCCGTCATCGTCAACATGGACGATACCGTGGTGCTGGTCACCGTCGTCGCCAAGAATGAAGTCAAACCCGGCCAGGATTTCTTCCCGCTGACGGTCGACTATCAGGAAAAGACTTACGCAGCCGGCCGCATCCCCGGTGGCTTCCTCAAGCGCGAGAGCCGCCCGTCCGAAGGTGAAATCCTGGTATGCCGCCTGATCGACCGTCCCATCCGCCCCCTGTTCCCGGACGGCTTCTTCAACGAAGTGCAGATCATCGCCACGGTGATGTCGTCCAATCCCGAAGTCACCGCCGACATTCCGGCGCTGATCGGTGCGTCCGCCGCACTGTCGCTGTCCGGCCTGCCGTTTGACGGCCCGGTTGGCGCCGCACGCGTCGGTTTCATCAACGGTGAATACGTACTGAACCCGACCACCTCCGAATTGAAAGACTCGGCGCTGGATCTGGTGGTTGCCGGTACCGAAACCGCCGTGCTGATGGTGGAATCCGAAGCCATGGAACTGCCAGAGGACATCATGCTGGGCGCCGTCGTATTCGGCCAGCAGCAGTTCCAGGCCGCGATCAACGCGATCAACGAACTGACCGACGAAGCCGGTGCCGACGCCTGGGACTGGGCACCTGCTGCCGAAGATACCGTCATGACCGGCCGCCTGAAGAGCATCGCTGAAGAGGGCCTGCAGCAGGCTTACAACATCAAGCAGAAACAGGCCCGCATGAGCGCCGTGGACGAAATCCGCAGCAAGGCCTTTGCCGAACTGATTACCGCCGACATGGATACCGTCGCCGCCAATGCTGTGAAAGACGCTTTCCACAGCCTGGAAGCCAGCGTGGTGCGTAACCGCATCCTGTCCGGCCAGCCGCGTATCGATGGCCGCGACACCCGCACCGTGCGTCCCATCACCATCCGCACCGGCGTACTGCCGCGCACCCACGGTTCCGCCCTGTTCACCCGTGGCGAAACCCAGGCGCTGGTCGTCACCACGCTGGGCACCGGCCGTGACGAGCAAACCATCGATGCGCTCGAAGGTTCGTACCACGACCGCTTCATGCTGCACTACAACATGCCGCCCTACGCCACCGGCGAAACCGGCCGTGTGGGTTCGCCCAAGCGCCGCGAAATCGGCCACGGCCGCCTCGCCAAGCGCGCGCTGATGGCCGTGCTGCCGACCAAGGAAGAGTTCGGCTAC
>JAIOJU010000252.1 GCA_019911765.1 Thiobacillus sp. | reverse complement strand
GGCCCTTGGCAAGTATATCCAGGAGCCTATCGTCACCGTCATCGTCGGCGGCGGCATTGGCCCGTTCGACCAGCAACTGCGCGTGGTGGGTGAAGCCGCCAAGCCGCAGGCCCTGAATTACCGTGAAAAAATGAGCCTGATCGACCTGATGATCTCGGTTGGCGGGCTGACCGATTTTGCCGCGGGTAACAAGGCCTACATCCTGCGTACCGTGGGTGGCAAACAGGAACGCCTCGGCGTACGTCTGGATGACCTGCTGAAGGGTGGCGATATTTCGGCCAACGTCGACATGCGTCCGGGCGATGTGCTGGTGGTGCCTGAAAGCCTGTTCTAAGCGTAACTGCGCCGCTTTATGCGGCGCTTGTGCCCAAGCCGCAGGCTGTCGGGTGCTTTTTGATGGAACAACCGCATGGATCAAGTGTTGCAGCAAATTCTGGGCTACGCCAAGGCCGCCTGGCAACGGCGCTGGTGGGGCGTCGTGGTGGCCTGGCTGGTGTGCATCGTCGGCTGGACCTGGGTGATGATCATTCCGGATCGTTATGAAGCATCGGCACGCGTGTATGTGGATACGCAAACCCTGTTGAAGCCGTTGTTGTCCGGACTGGCGGCCGAACCCAATGTGGAGCAGCAGATCAAGCTGATGACGCGTCAACTGGTGAGCCGTCCCACGCTGGAAAAGGTTGCGCGCATGACCGATCTGGACGTGAAGGCCAAGACGCCCGAGCAAACCGAAGCCATGCTGAATGATCTGGCAGGCAAGATTTCCATCGCCGATGCCGGGCGGGAAAACCTGTATACCATCAGCTATCAGGACGCCAACGGCGATCTGGCCAAGAAGGTGGTGCAATCCCTGCTGACTATTTTTGTGGAAAGCAGCCTGGGCAAGACCCGCCAGGACATTTCCAGTTCACAGCGATTTATCGAAGAGCAGTTGCAGCAGTATCAGCAAAAGCTGACCGACGCAGAAAATTCGCTCAAGGAATTCAAGCAGAAGCATATCGGCATGATGCCGGGACAGGGCGGCGATTACTACGCCAAGCTGTCTGAAACCTCGGCACAGCTGCGGCAGGCACAGCTGGATCAGCAGGAAGCGGTGAATCGTCGTAACCAGCTCAAGCGTCAGCTGGCTGACGAAGAACCCGAACTCAACGCGGCGGCAGCGGCAGGCCCGGCCAATAGCGAGACCGATAGCCGGATTCAGGCACTGGAAAAGCAGATGGATCAACTGCGCCTGCAATACACCGACCTGCATCCCGATATTCAGTCGACCAAGCGCCTGATCGAAAAGCTCCAGGCGCAGAAGAAAGCCGAAATCGCGCAGCGCAAGGCCGATCCGGCGGGGTCCAAGATTCAGAACCCGGTTTACCAGCAACTTACCATCGCCATTGCCGAAGCGGATGCGACCGTTTCAGCGCTGGGCGCGCGCGTGGCTGAATACCAGCGCCGGTTTGGCGAACTTCGCAACGCATCCAACATGATTCCGCAGGTTGAGCAGGAATACACCCAGCTGACACGGGACTATGAAGTGTATCGCCAGAATTACGATGCCCTGCTGAAGCGGCGCGAGTCCGTCACCATGTCGGGCGAAGTCGAAAGCAAGACCGATACGGTGGATTTCCGCGTGATCGACCCGCCTTTTGTACCCAGCCAGCCGGCATGGCCGAATCGTCCGTTGCTGTTGTCGCTGGTGACGCTGGCAGGATTGGCTGCCGGGGTTGCGGTTGCTTTCCTGTTGAGCCAGTTGCGCCGTACCGTGACCGATCGCCGGGTGCTGCGTGAACTGACCGGCCTGCCGCTGCTGGGCGCCGTGTCACGGGTGGAGACGGATGAAACCCGCCGCCGCAAGCGCAAGGGTCTGCTGACCTATCTGGCTGCGCTGGGCAGCCTGATTGCCGCGTATGGTGCAGTGATGGTTGTGCAACTCGTCATCTCGCGTGCAGGCTAGGAGAAACCATGAGCATTATTGAAAAAGCAGCAGGCAAGATCGGGTCCGGGGCGGCCCAGTCCTCTGCCGGAAGCAGCCATGCGCAAGATGCCAGCCTGATCGAAAATGCGCTGAACAAGCAGCGCGGCAGCCAGCAGGCTGCCCCGTTTGTGGCCACGCCGGTGGAGCCGATTTTCAGCGTGCCGAGTTCTGATTCGGATGTGCTGGAAGGCAACAGTCAGGTGCAATCGATCAATCTGGCACGACTGCATCGCATGGGCGTGGTGTCGCCGGATGCCGAGAAAAGCCAGATCGCCGAGGAGTTTCGCATCATCAAGCGCCCGCTCATTGCCAATGCCTTTGGTCAGGGCACCGCGCGGGTCAAGAACGGCAACCTCATCATGGTGACCAGTTCGCTGCCGGGTGAAGGCAAGAGCTTCTGCGCCATCAACCTCGCGATTTCGATGGCGATGGAAATGGACCGCACCGTATTGCTGATCGATGCGGACGTCGCCAAGCCCCGCGTCCCGGAATACCTCGGTATTCATGCCGACAAGGGCTTGCTGGATGTGCTGCAGGACAAGGATCTCAAGCTGTCCGACGTGTTGATCCGGACCGATATCGCCAAGCTGAGCGTGCTGCCCGCCGGCCGCACCTACAAGCGTGCGACTGAACTGCTGGCCAGCGCGGCCATGACCCGCCTGGTCGAGGACATCGGCAATCGCTACCCGGATCGTATAATCCTGTTCGATTCGCCACCACTCCTGGCAACCAGCGAATCAAGCGTGCTGGCCACGCACATGGGTCAGATCGTCATGGTGGTCGAGGCCGAAAAAACCTCGCAGGAGGCAGTGCGCGAGGCCCTCAGCCACATTCAATCGTGTGAAGTGGTGGGCATGTTGCTGAACAAAACCACCCCGACTCCGGGTGCAGATTATTACTATGGTTACTATGGCAGCTACGGCAAATAAGCATCGTCCACGCAGCATGGCGCCCGTGTTGCGTACTCCGGCGCCCTTTGCCGGCTTTACGGTTGTTCTGGCCATCATGGCTATCCCGTTGGCTGCGCAAGCCGCCGACTGGCGTCTGACGCCAACCGTGGGCGCATCCGCCACCTACAGCGACAATGCCAACCAGAGTGCGACCAACCCCGAAGATGCCTTGATTCTGAGCGTGACGCCGGGTTTCACGCTGCGCTCCAGCGGATCGCGCCGGGTGCAGGCTACGTTGCAGTATGGATTGAGCGCGGTCGAGCGTTTTGGGAATAATGAAAGCAGTGACCTCAACCACAACCTGAACGCCGTCGGCAAGGCCGAACTGGTCGAGGACTTTCTGTTCATCGATGGCAATGCCCGCATTTCGCAGGAACTGATTTCGCTGCTGGGCTCGCCTGCCGATGCCGACATCAACAGCAGCAACCGCGCCACCGTCGGTACCTATTCCATCAGCCCGTATATCCAGAAACGCCTGGGCAGTTTTGCCAACACGCTGGTGCGCTACACCGCCAGCGGGGCGATTTTCGAGAATGACGTGGCTGCCCAATCCGCGTCGAATTCGCTGACGGCAGAATTGAATAGCGGACCGCGTTTCAACGATGTCAGCTGGGGTCTTGATTACTCCATCCGCAAGACTCAGAATGAAAATGCTGCGGATACCACCTTCGAGCGCGCCGGTGCGCAACTCGGATATGCGCTGACCCGCAAATTCAGGGTGTTTGGCACGGTGGGCAAGGACCGGAACGACTATCTCAGCGCCAGCGGAACCGATGGTTCGTCCTATAGCCTGGGTTTCGGCTGGTCGCCCACGCGCCGTACCAGCGTCGAGGCGTCTGCCGGCGAGCGTTATTTTGGGCGCACCTTCAGTTTCTCGGGTAACCACCGCACTCGGCGGTCACAATGGACGGTTCGCTATTCTGAGGATGTCAGCGACATCTCGCAGCAACTCCTTGACCAGACCAGCAGTTTATATTTTGCCTGCTCAACAGTCCCTCATTTCCCGCCCGCCGCTGATCTTGCGGATTTGCCCCCGCCCAATTGCAGTGGGCCATATCCAGCAGGGATGTTAGCGTCTGTTTTTACGCGTCTCTACGGTTATTCAAGTGTTGATTTGGTTGCGTTGGGCTTTCCTACTTCGATTGCCAATGGCATTTACGTCATCAAGAGTTTGACGGCCGGGGTGTCCTGGAATATCGGGCGGCTGGATCTCGGGCTGTCGGCTCAAGACACCACGCGCCTGTATCAGATGCTGGCTGACGCACAGGACCATATCCAGGGCGTAACCGGCTCAGTCAGCTATCGTTTGTCGCCCAAGACCACTGCACGGAGCAGTCTGTCGCTTACCCGCAATAGCCTGGATAGTCTGGTGGCGGCTGGCCCCGCGCGTGAGGATGATTTGCTTAGTTTCGATCTGGGACTGAATCACCGCTTTGCTGAAACGCTCAACGGCGCGTTGACTTTCCGCCATACCCAACGGGATTCAAACGCAGCGAATTCCGATTACGACGAAAACAGCCTCACCGCCACGGTCAACATGCGCTTCTGACCGGCCATGCCCGAATGGCATGGCCATTGCTTCGCACTGTGTGTGAACAGTGGCTGTGCCCCACTCAGAAAACGGATCGTCCATGTACGAAGATTATTACCGCTTTAGTGCCAAGCCGTTTCAGCTCAATCCCGACCCGCGTTTTTTCTTCGGGTCGAAGGGTCACAAGCGCGCGATGGCCTATCTGGATTACGGCCTGTCGCTGGGTGAAGGCTTTATCGTGATCACCGGCGAAGTCGGTGCGGGCAAGACCACGCTGGTGCGCAACCTGTTCCGGCAGCTTGAATCGCACAACCTGATTGCGGCGCAACTGGTATCGACCCAGCTGGATGCCGAGGACACGCTGCGCAGCGTGGCCGCGTCGTTTGGCCTGGAACATGAAGGGCTGACCAAGTCGGCGCTGCTCAAGAACCTGGAAGACTTTCTGGGGGCGGCCACCCGTCAGGGCAAGCGTGCCCTGCTGGTGGTGGACGAGGCGCAAAACCTGACGCCGCGCGCGGTGGAGGAACTGCGCATGTTGTCCAATTTCCAGAATGACGAGCGTTCGCTGATTCAAACTTTTTTGCTGGGACAACCCGAGTTTCGCGGCATTCTGCAAAGCCCGGACATGCAGCAACTGCGTCAGCGCGTGGTGGCCTCGTATCACCTTGGGCCGCTCGATGCCGACGAGACCCGCGGCTATATCGAACATCGCCTGCGCACCGTGGGCTGGAAGGGCACGCCAGGATTCGACGATGAGGCGTTTGCCGAACTGCACCGGTTCACCGGCGGCATCCCGCGGCGCCTGAACACCACCTGCGACCGTCTGTTGCTGTTCGGGTTTCTCGAAGAAAAAAACCACTTTGGCGCAGCCGAAGTGAACGAGGTGATCTCCGATCTGAAAAGCGAAGTGGCGCACCAGGATTTCCAGGGCCCCACCGGCGTCAGCCATCAAGCCCCGGCCGCTGGAGCCTTGCTCAACGAAGACACCATACGCCTTGCGCAACGTGTTGAGCAGATGGAACGATCGATCAACCGCATCCTGCCCATTGTGCGCAAGATCCTGTACACCGTGAGTGAACGCCACGCAGAGATGGACGAGAGCCAGCTGCCCGATCATCCGGACGCTACGCATTAGGGTTGGCCATGACACAGGTTTTATGCGTCGCGGGCGCACGCCCCAATTTCATGAAAATCGCACCGGTGATGGCAGCACTGGCTGAGGCCGGCATTGCCGCACAATTGCTGCATACGGGACAACATTACGATGCGGCGATGAGCGACAGCTTTTTTGCCGACCTTGGCATCCCGCGTCCGGATCACCATCTGGAAGTGGGTTCCGGCAGTCATGCCGTGCAGACTGCCGAGGTGATGAAACGCTTTGAACCCGTATTGGAAAGTGTGCAGCCGCAGGCCGTGCTGGTGGTGGGTGATGTGAATTCCACGATTGCCTGTGCGCTGGTGGCGGCCAAGCGCGGCGTGCGTGTGATCCACGTCGAGGCAGGGCTGCGCAGTTACGACCGGGGCATGCCGGAAGAAATCAACCGCGTGCTGACCGACCAGCTATCCGATCTGCTGTTCATCACCGAAAAGAGCGCGCTTGCCAATCTGCAACGCGAAGGAATCGACCCGGCGCGGGTGGAATTTGTCGGCAACGTGATGATCGATACCCTGTACCGCAACCTCGAGCATGCGGTGCCGGCCAGCCAGACCCTGGGAACCGCGCTGACAGGCTACGCAGTACTGACGCTGCACCGGCCGTCCAATGTCGACGATCCGGCCACGCTGGCCGCCTTGCTCGATGTGGTGGCTGAAATCAACCGCAGTCTGCCGGTGGTGCTGCCCCTGCATCCCCGCACGCGCAGCAATATCGAAAAATTCGGATTCACGGCCAAACTGGACGGCCTGCATATCCTGCCGCCCTTGGGCTATCTGGAGATGCTGGGGCTGATGCGCGATGCGAAGCTGGTGTTGACCGATTCCGGTGGCATCCAGGAAGAAACCACCGCGCTCGGCGTGCCCTGTCTTACCTTGCGTGAGAATACCGAGCGCCCGATCACGATTGCAGAGGGGACCAATACCCTGGTCGGCCCTGACCCGGATGCGATTCGTGCAGCCTTCCGCGAGGTGATGGCAAATGGCGGCAAGGCGGGTCGGATTCCCGAATACTGGGATGGCCGCGCGGCCATGCGCATTGCGCATACGCTGAAAGCCTGGCTGCCGGCGCCGAAAGGCGTGAAGGTGGCGTAAATGGCGGCAATCAGGAATGCCATGTCGATCGACGTCGAGGATTACTTCCAGGTGTCTGCGTTTGCGCCGCATATCCGGCGTGAAGACTGGGACAGCCTGCCGTGCCGGGTCGAGCGCAATGTCGATGTGATTCTGGGATTGCTCGACGAGGCCCATGCCAAGGCGACGTTCTTCACCCTGGGCTGGATTGCCGAGCGCTATCCTCAAGTGGTGCGCCGCATTGTCGATGGCGGCCATGAACTCGCCAGCCACGGTTATGGCCATCAGCGTGCATCGGATCTCACGCCAAAACAGTTTCGTGACGACATCACCCGTGCCAAGCATATTCTCGAAGACCTGGGCGGCGTGGCCATACGCGGCTATCGCGCACCGAGTTTCTCGATCAACCGGGAAAACTGGTGGGCGGTACAGGAACTGGAGAATGCGGGCTACGTGTACAGCTCGAGTATTTATCCGGTGCGCCACGATCATTACGGCATGCCGGACGCGCCGCGTTTCCCCAACCGCCCCAATGGCGAGCACGGCATTCTGGAACTGCCGCCGACCACGCTGCCGCTGATGGGCCGCAACCTGCCTGCTGCCGGCGGCGGCTGGTTTCGATTGCTTCCTTATTCCGTATCGCGCTGGATGCTGCGTCGCGTCAACGTGCAGGATCAGGCATCGTGCATGTTCTATTTCCACCCCTGGGAACTCGATGCCGGGCAACCTCGCCAGTCCGGCCTGTCGGCCAGGACACGCTTCCGCCATTACGTGAACCTGCACCGGATGCCGGACAGGCTGCGCCAATTGTTGACCGATTTTGAATGGGACCGCGTTGACCGTGTGTTCCTGCCTGCCCATTGAACCGGCAGGCTGAACCCTTCACCCCAACCGCCACTGCATCGGCTGATGTCACGGTTCGCCTGTTGACCGCGAACGATACGGTACGCTGGGATGCCTATGTGCTGACCCATCCGGACGGCACCTTTTTTCACCGTGCAGGCTGGCGGCGGGTGATCGAGGATGCTTTCGGCCACCGCACGCATTTTCTGCTGGCCGAACGTGACGGCGACATGATTGGCGTGTTGCCGCTGGCCGAAATCAACAGCTGGTTGTTTGGCCACAGTCTGGGTTCGCTGCCGTTCTGCGCCTATGGCGGCATCCTGGCCGACAACGATGCAGCCTGTCGCGCGCTTGATGAAGCAGCACAGGCGCTCGCGATCAAGCTCAAGGTGGGGGCGCTCGAATGCCGCAATCAGGTTGCCCGGCATGTGCACTGGCCGACCAAGGATTTGTACGTCACCTTCAAGAAGGCCATCGAGCCGGAAGTCGACGCCAATATGAACGCCATCCCGCGCAAACAGCGGGCGATGGTACGGAAGGGCATCAAGGCCGGCCTGATCGGTGAAATCGATGCCGACACCACGCGGTTTTTCCAGGCCTATTCAGCCAGCGTGCATCGTCTGGGCACGCCCGTGTTCTCGCGAACGTTTTTCAAGCTGCTGAAAGACGAGTTTGACGACGATTGCGAAGTGCTGACCATCACGCTGAATGGTGCAGTGATTGCCAGCGTGATGTCATTTTATTTCCGCGATGAAGTGCTGCCGTATTACGGCGGCGGGACGGATGCCGCACGTGCCGTGGCGGGCAACGATTTCATGTACTGGGAGTTGATGCGCCGTGCCTGCGAGCGCGGGCTGAAGGTGTTCGATTTCGGCCGCAGCAAGCGCGGTACCGGTTCGTTCGATTTCAAGAAGAACTGGGGCTTTGAGCCGACGCCACTGTACTACGAATATTTTCTTGTGACCGACAAAACGGTTCCGGACATCAATCCGCTCAATCCCAAATACCGCCTCTTCATCCGGGCCTGGAAGAAAATGCCGCTGGCGCTCGCCAACGTGATCGGGCCCCATATTGTCAAGAATCTGGGGTGAGGCGTGAAAGAGGGGCTACTGTTTCTCGCGCATCGCATCCCTTTTCCCCCAAACAAGGGCGACAAGATTCGCTCGTTCCACCTGCTGCGCCATCTCAGTGAGCGCTATGCCATTCATCTCGGCGCTTTTGTCGACGATCCCGATGACTGGCGCTATCAGGACGCACTCAAGCCATATTGCGCCTCGATCAAGTTGTTGCCGCTGAACCCGCGGCGCGCAAAGCTGGCGAGCCTGACCGGCCTGCTGAGCGGTGAGGCGCTGACGCTGCCGTATTACCGCAACCGCGAACTCACGTGCTGGGCCGATGAATTGGCCGCTTGCGGCAAGGTGACGCGCGGGCTGGCCTTTTCCTCGGCGATGGCGCAGTTCATGCCGGACTCGATCGGGCATCGCGTGCTGGACATGGTGGATGTCGATTCCGACAAGTGGACCCAGTACGCAGCGACGCAGCGCTGGCCGCTATCATGGGTGTATGCGCGAGAGGGCAGCAAACTGGCCGAATGGGAGGCGCACGTGGCCGAAGACTTTGATGCCACCTTGCTGGTGTCGCAAGCCGAGGCGGCCTTGTTGCAGCAGCGTGCCCTTCGCGCACGCCATAAAATCAGCGCATTCGAGAACGGCGTGGATGCGGATTATTTTTCGCCTGCGCGCGACTATGCCAATCCGTACGCGGCTGATGTTCAGGGTATCGTGTTTACCGGCGCCATGGATTACTGGCCGAATATCGATGCCGTCAGCTGGTTCGCCGCGCAGATATTCCCGGTTGTTCGGGAGGCCGTGCCGGGCGCACAGTTCACCATTGTCGGCAGCCGGCCCAGCGAAGCCGTAAAGGAATTGGCGCACCAGCCCGGCGTGGTCGTCACGGGCGGCGTGCCTGATGTCCGTCCTTATCTGGCGCATGCAGCCTGCGCCGTTGCGCCGTTGCGGATTGCCCGTGGCGTGCAGAACAAGGTGCTTGAAGCAATGGCGATGGCGCGGCCGGTTGTGGCCAGCGCCCAGGCAGCCGAAGGATTGCGTGCCCAGGCGGGCCGTGATTTCATTCTGGCGCAGGACGAGGCCGGGTTTGCACAAGCGGTCGTGGCTCAACTGCGAACGGCCACGTCTGCCGCCGGTGCGCGTGACTGTATCCTGGCGCATTACGACTGGGCCCATAATCTGAGCGCGATCGATTCCCTGTTTGAGGGCGCTCCGACTGACGCGCCGCCGGTCACCCCTCCCGTTTTTGAGATTGCCCAAACATGAGTGCTCTGCCCGATTCCCTGATGGCTCCCTCACGCAGCGGCTGGTTGCGCGCGGGCGCACTGACCCTGGGCGCGTTACTGCTGCTGACAGCGATGTTCTGGTCGACGTTTCATTCGATGGTCGAAGTGTGGGAGCGTTCGGAAACCTTTGCGCACGGCTACATTATTTTCCCTATCAGTATCTGGCTGATCTGGCGGCGCTGGGATGTGCTGTCACAGATATCGCCGCGTCCGGATCTGCGCGGCCTGATCCTGCTGGGATTGGCGGGGATGGGCTGGTTGCTGGCGGATGCGGGCAGCGTCAATGTCGTTGCGCAATATGCCTACATTGTCATGTTGATCGCTGTGGTGTGGAGCTTGCTCGGGGTGCAGTTTGTATGGGCCGCGTTTTTCCCCCTGATGTTCCTGCTGTTTGCCGTGCCAATGGGGGAATTCCTGATCCAGCCCCTGATGGGCGTGACCGCCGATTTTACCGTGGCGATGCTGCAGGCAACGGGAATTCCGGTGTATCGCGAGGGCCTGTTCTTCAGCATCCCCAGTGGCGACTGGTCGGTGGTTGAGGGCTGTTCCGGGCTGCGGTATCTGATCGCCTCGATTACGCTTGGCGTGCTGTACGCCTATCTCACCTTCCGTTCGTGGAAACGACGCCTGCTGTTTTCCATTGCTGCCATGATCGTGCCGGTGTTTGCCAACAGTGGCCGTGCCTACATGATCGTGATGATCGCGCACCTGTCCGACATGAAGCTGGCGCTGGGGGTCGATCACTATATTTATGGCTGGGTATTTTTTGGCATCGTCATGCTGCTGCTGTTCTGGATCGGCAGCTTCTGGCGCGAGGATGATCAGCCGGAACCGGAGCATGTATTGCCGATATCGGCTGCAGCCGGCATGCGCACGCACGCCATGTTGCCGGTCATGCTGGTTACCTTGCTGACCGCAGGCTTGTGGCCGCTCTATGCGGGTTGGCTGAACGCCCGGCCGCTGCCCGCCATGCCTGAGTTGCAGACCGAGGCGCAGGGTGGCTGGCAACCAGCCGAAGTGTTTACCACCTGGGCTCCCCATTGGATTGGGGCCGACCGCCAGATGCGCCAGTCCTATACCCAGGCTGGGCGCAATGTTTTGCTGGAACTGAATTACTACGCGACGCAGCGGCAGGGCGCCGAGTTGGTGAACTCGCAAAATTACATGATCCGGCAGAAGGATCCAGAGTGGTCCAATGTGGGCGAGGCCATTGTGACGGTGCAAATCAATGGCCTGTCACAGCAGGTGCGTCAGGCCCGGATGCGTGGCCGCAATGGTCAGCGGCTGCTGGTGTGGCAGTGGAACCTGATCAACCAGCGCCCTGTCGTGAACGACCACATGGCCAAGTTGAACCTGGCATTCGACCGGGTGCGCATGAAACGCGACGATGGCTTGTCGGTGCTGATCGCCACGCCGTATGAGGAAGTCGGGCTGGATGCGGCGACTGCCACGCTGTCGCGATTTGCTACGGACATGGGTGGGGCGATTGGGCGCACGCTCGATCAGGTCGACGGTCAGTGATCGAGCACATCGTGCACATCGTGCACCGTTTCGATACGGGCGGCATGGAAAATGGCATGGTGAACCTGTTCAATACCCTGTCGCCGCAACGCTATCGCCATAGCGTGATTGCGCTCACTGATTACAGCGATTTTCGCCAGCGCATCACGGCACAGCCAGTCGACTTCTATGCACTGCATCGCGCACCGGGGCACGGCCTGGGCTGGGCTGTGCGACTGTGGAAATTATTGCGCCGGCTCAAGCCCGATCTGGTCCATACCCGCAATCTGGCCGCGCTGGAGGCGCAGCTCGTGGCCGCGGTTGCGGGTGTGCGCGCCACGGTGCATGGCGAGCATGGCCGTGATGTATTCGACCTGTATGGACAGAACTGGAAATACAACCTGATGCGGCGTGCGCTGCAGCCGCTGGTATCGAACTACATTGCGGTGAGCCAGGACCTCGAAACCTGGTTGCGGATGACCATTCGTGTCCCGCCGCGCAAGCTGCACCAGATTTATAACGGGGTCGA
>JAIOJU010000251.1 GCA_019911765.1 Thiobacillus sp. | reverse complement strand
GAGCAGGTACAGGCGAAGGGACGATCGGCCTGGATGCCATCACCGGCGCCACTGTGACTGTGATCGCGGAAAACCAGGTCGTTCTGCGCAGCGGCCTGGCAGTCGCACGACAGGTGGGCATCATTGAACCCACCATTCGCGCCCCGGCGAAGTTCACCAAGATGGAGAACAAGCTGAACTGGGCTGAACTGCTCAAGAATGGCAGCGTCCAGCGGCTCAAGGTCGATACCGCGGAAGTCGGAATGCCACGCTCGAGCCAGCCCTACATCGACATTTATTTTGGCTACCTCAATGCACCCGCGGTGGGGCGCAGCGTGCTCGGTGACTCCGTCTATCAAAGCCTGATGTCGCGTCTCAAGCCCGATGAGCATGCCATCTTCCTGATCGCCAATGGCCTGGAGTCCTTCAAGGGCTCGGGTTTCGTGCGCGGCGGAATCTATGACCGGGTGCAGGTGGCCCAGGACATGGATACCGCCACCTTCCGCGACCTGGACTATCTCAACCTCTACGGGATCGAGGCAGCCGGTGCACCAACCTATCAGGAATCAGCCATCTTCATCATCCGTTCGCCGGGCTTCAGTGGGGCCTATCCCTGGAGCCTGGTGTTCCTGGCCAACAAGATGGACCGGCAGACGGGTTCACGGACCTTCGTCAATTTTGCCCGGGAGTACTGGCTGCCCGGCCGCTACCTTGAAGGCGGACGTCCGGAAATCATCGAGCCGGAAGCGACCTGGGTGACCGTGTGGAAATCCCGCAAAGTCGAAGTCGTGCTGTTCCTGATCTGGCTCGCTGCGGCGGGAACGGTGTATGCGCTGCGCGAAAAGCTGGTGCGGCGCTCGACGATGAAAGACACGCGCTGGAAAGATTACCCCAAGTATCTGCTGTGGATTACATCGATCGGCTTCGTCGGGTTTTACCTGCTGGCCGTGCCCTCCATCACACAGGTGCTGACCTGGTTCCACTCCATTCTGTTCGAATGGCGCTGGGAACTGTTCCTGTCCGATCCGTTCATCTTCCTGTTCTGGATTTTCATCATCATCTCCGTGTTTTTCTGGGGACGCGGGATGTTCTGCGGCTGGATGTGTCCCTACGGATCGCTCTCGGAACTGATCTACCATGTGGCGGGAAAAGTGGGA
Source organism: Thiobacillus sp. (assembly GCA_019911765.1). GTDB lineage: Bacteria > Pseudomonadota > Gammaproteobacteria > Burkholderiales > Thiobacillaceae > Thiobacillus. The sequence goes on along the minus strand of JAIOJU010000251.1, from coordinate 8,618 downwards.
CTCAAACGCTATCAGCGTCACCTGCTGCCGCAGCACTGGCATGATCGCCTGAAGTGGATCAAATACGGCATCTTTGCCGGCCTGCTCACGGTATCGTTCTATTCCATGGGCATGGCCGAAAAGCTCTCCGAGATCGAGCCATTCAAGACCACCTTCCTGGTCGGCGCGTGGAACCGCACCTGGCCCTTCTTCACCTTCTGGGCGGTTCTGATGGTCGCCTCGGCATTCTTCGAGCGCCCATTCTGCAAATACCTGTGCCCGCTCGGTGCGGCTCTGGCAGTCCCTTCCACCTTCCGCTGGTGGGGCCTGAAGCGCAAGAAGGAATGCGGCCCGTGCGCAGCATGCGCCGTCGGCTGCGGTTCACAGGCCATCGACAAAGCCGGTCGCATTGACCAGCGTGAATGTCTGCTGTGCCTGGACTGCCAGGTACTGTACTACGATGACCACGCGTGCCCACCGCTGGCACAGGAGCGCAAGCGCCGCACCAAGGCAGGAGAACCGTTGACCCCGATCGCTTCGGATGGCTATTTCATTCCCATCACGGCAGCTGCCGCAACCGCCGCGCCCGCAGCCGCGGAACGGCAAAGCCTGCCGGCCTTCATCGGACAGGAATTCTTCGATCACCTGTTCCCCTGGAGCCGCAATGCTTTGCAGCAACCGCGCCTGTTGCAGGCGGTCAGCCTCGCCCTGGCTGTTCTGGTGACCTGGGTCTGGGTGCTCGGTGCGGCCGGCAGTATCGGCCCCGGTATCGTGCTGGGCTGGTGGCTGGCCTGGAGTGTCTATGAACTGGTGGTCCGCATGCGCTGCAAGCCCTACGTCAAGGAAGGCCCGTGGTGGGGGCGCGAACTGCGTCCGGCTTCCTGGGCTGACATGGCCGCCTACGTCGGGTTCAAGAACCTGCTGATCGCAGCCACCCTGTTCCTGGCCATGAAGAGCGCGGGCGTACTGGACTTCCTGCAAGGCTTGCCGTCCCTGCAATGGTTGTACTGACACGCCGTCGGACTTTATCCGTTACCAGGATAAAGTCCGACGCTTGTTTACCCCTGTTTGTGGCATGGCTTTTCATATTGGCTCCCGGCAGTGGATGGGCCGGAGAACTGAAAGTACGCGCTGGACAATCCATCGCTGCAGCCATTGCACAAGCCGCACCCGGCGATGTGATCCGGATCGAGAAGGGTTATTACCGGGAGCAGTTGCTGATTGACAAGCCCCTGACCCTGATCGGGATCAATCGGCCAACGATCAGCGGTGACTTCAAGGGCGACACCATCCGGATCACCGCCGAGGATGTGACCATCGATGGGCTGATCGTGCGTGATTCTGGAGATAACCTGGAGGACCAGAATTCCGGCATCTTCATCCGGCCACACGCGCATCGTGCAATCGTTCGCAACTGCGACCTGACCTACAATCTGTTTGGAATCTATATTCAAACGGTCAGAAAAGTCGAAATCCGCAACAATGTCATTACCGGCAAGCGCAACTACAAATCGCCCCGGCGCGGCAACGGCATCCAGCTCTACAACTCCGAAGAAGCGCAGATCATCGGCAACAACATCAGCTTCGTGCGTGACGGCATCTACGTGGATGTCTCGCACCATGCGGTGTTCCGCAACAACCGCATCCATCATGTACGCTACGGCACCCACTACATGAACTCCCACAACAACACATGGGAAGGCAACGATTCGTATCACAACCGCGGCGGCCTCGCCCTGATGATGACGCGCAACCAGGTGGTCAAAAATAATCGGGCCTGGGGCAACTCGGACCACGGCATCATGCTGCGCACCATCCAGGACTCCGTCATCGAGGGCAATATCGTCGCCGGCAATGAACGCGGTTTCTTCATCTACGATGCCGAGTACAACACCCTGCGCGACAATCTGGTAGTGGACAACACCGTGGGCATACACCTGGCGGCGGGTTCGTACCGCAACCGGGTCGAAGGCAATGACTTCATTTCCAACCGCACCCAGATCAAGTACGTCGCCAGCGGGGACGTGATCTGGGGAGCCGACAGTGGCAACTACTGGAGCAATTATGTGGGCTGGGACCGCAATGGTGACGGCACCGGGGATGTGCGATACGAAGCCAACGATCTGGTCGACCGTCTCTCCTGGCAACACCCGATGATGAAGCTGCTGCTCGCCAGCCCGGCGGTGCAGACACTGCGACTGGTGAGCCAGCAGTTTCCGTTGCTGCGCGCACCAAGTGTTGTCGATCCCAAGCCCCATATGCAGCCGCACAAATCTGACTGGAGCCAATGGCGTGGCCGATATTTCAACTATGCAAACTGAAACGGGCGCTGCCGTGATCGCCGCGCACGGGGTGCACAAGCACTATGGACCGATACACGCGGTCGACGGCGTCGATCTCGATATTCGCGCCGGCGAACTGTTCGGCCTGATCGGCCACAATGGCGCCGGCAAGAGCACGATGTTCAAGATGATGCTCGGCCTGATTCCCGCCACTGCTGGCGAGATCCGCATCGACGGCGCCCGGGTGAGCGGTGGAAATTTCCGCGCCGTGCGGCGCACGATCGGCTACCTGCCGGAAAATGTCGTGCTCTACGACAACCTGACCGGCCTCGAGACGCTGCACTTTTTCTCGCGGCTGAAAGGCGCGTCACCGGCAGAATGTGCCCCGGCACTTGAGCGCGTCGGCCTGGCGCATGCGGCAAAACGACGGGTACGCGAATACTCCAAGGGCATGCGCCAGCGTCTTGGCTTTGCCCAGGCGCTGCTCGGCAAACCGCGCATCCTGTTCCTCGACGAGCCCACCACCGGCCTCGATCCGGAAGCGATCCGCAGCTTCTACGCCATCCTCCGCCAGTTGCGGAGCGAAGGCGTGACGATGGTGATCACCTCCCACATCCTCGCCGAAATCCAGGAGCGGGTGGATCGCCTCGCCATCATGACCGCCGGCAAGATACAGGCCTGTGGCACGGTGCAGGCCCTGCGCGAGCAGATGGACCTGCCGCTGTGGTTCACCGTGCGCGTCGCGCGCGAGGATTTCGAAGCCGTGCGCACGGCGCTCGGCCATCTGCCGGTGGGTGCGATCGAGGCGCACGACGATCATGTGGCGGTGCAGTGCCGGCGCGAAGTCAAAATGGCGGTGATCGAAGCACTTGCCACACTGGGTGGCCGGGTACGCGACCTGACGGTACGCGAACCCTCGCTCGAAGACGTATTCTTCGGTTTTTCGGATTAAGAAGACGGCCATGGAAATCTCACAAATCGCCACCATCGCCAGCAAGGAATTCTGGGACCGCATCCGCAATCGCTGGGTGCTGGCCGTGGCACTGGTCTTTACCGCCTTTGCCCTGGTCATCGCCTACTTTGGCGCGGCGCAGCAGGGTGCCGTCGGTTTCAAGTCGATCGATGTCACCATCGCCAGTCTGGTGAGCCTGGTCATCTACCTGATCCCGCTGATTGCGCTGATTCTGGGCTTCGATGCCATCGTCGGCGAACGTGAACGTGGCTCGCTCGATCTGCTGCTGTCGATGCCCATCACCCGGCTGGAACTCCTGCTGGGAAAATATTTCGGACTTGCCGGCGCGCTGACTTTTTCCACCATCGCCGGATTTGGCCTGGTGGCGATCGTGCTGTCGTCGCAACTCGACATCAACGCCCTGTTCCATTACTTCGGCTTCATGCTCAGCTCGGTGCTGCTGGGTTGTGCCTTTCTGAGCCTGGCGGTCATGCTCTCGGTGTTCGCCAGCGACCGCACCCGCGCATCGGGGCTCGCCATCGCCATGTGGTTCTTCTTCGTGCTGGTGTTCGACCTGCTGCTGCTCGGCGCGCTGGTCGCCACCGGCGGTCAGTGGGGCGGCGAGATCTTCCCCTACCTGCTGCTGGCGAACCCGGCAGACGTGTTCCGCATCCTGAATATCTTTTCCCTCGACGACGTTCGCACCCTGTACGGACTGACGACCGTTTTCCCGCCCGCATTGGCCAATCCCTGGCTGCTGGGTCTGGTGATGTTCGCCTGGATCGCCGCGCCGTTGGGTATTGCCACCTGGAGATTCCGCCAATGAAACTTTCACGACACCTGCTTGTTCTTGCCGCCGCAGCTGCAACTGCGCTCACGGGCTGCGGCCAATCCGATACCGCAACCGCCGTGGCGCCGCTGTCCATCACCCAGGGCACCTCCTGCAGCCTCGACGGCATGCTGCTCGCCGACTATCCCGGTCCCAAGGCCCAGATTCATTATGCCGGACAGGCCGAACCGGATTTCTTCTGCGATACCGTGGAAATGTTCCATACCTATCTCAACCCGGAACAGATCAGGGCCGTGGAAGGTCTGTTCGTGCAGGACATGGGGCGCGCCGACTGGGATGAACCGCGTGATCACTGGATCGACGCCAGGACTGCCTTCTACGTTCATGGCAGCAAACGGCACGGCTCCATGGGACCGACGATCGCCAGCTTCGCGCAGGAACAGGATGCCGTAAAATTTGCCGCCGAGTATGGCGGCAAGCTCTATCGTTTCGCCGACGTCACACCCGATATGGTTGTGCTCGACGGCGGCGCCCTTCACGACAAAAGCATGTAAGCATCATGACAAGTTTTTTTGAAGACCTTGATTACGATACGGCAACGGAAATCGAACTGTTGTCGAAGCTAATTTATGAACTGCGCAATAGCTACAATGCCGTCCTCGGATTTCATGGCGCACAGGACGAAGCCGAACTGCTGCTGAAGATCGAGGAAGGAACGCTGGCCGAGCATCCGGCCTATGAGCATTATCTGGCTGCCCGGATCCTTGACGACACGCGCGAAACGGTGCGTACCGTGGTCAGTGAACGGCTGAAGGAGACCCATCGCAAATGAGCCTGCACCTTGAACTCGGTTCGGCAATCGATGCCGCCTTTGAAGACCATCTCGACGCCCCGGTCGAACAGAAGCAGGATGCCATGATCGTCCGCCTGAAAAATGGCGTGGTACTGAACGTACGCTATGCCGCCGCCGATGCCTATTCGCTGCGCTGGGCCTATGGCGATGCCGAATCCGGAATCGACACCGCGCCCCTGCACCGTGATCTGGCAACCTTCCCCAACCATTTTCACGAAGCCGGCGGCCGCGTCATGGCGGATCCGATCACGCGCCCTGATGCCTCTCCTGCGGATAATCTGCAGAACCTGATCCGTGCCCTGATCGACGATCCCATGCTCGGAGCCAGGGACCTCGCCTGATGCGCCTGCCAGCAAAGCTGTTATTGCTGGCAGGTGTCGTATCTGCCGTTGCCATCGCGGCCTACCTGCTGCGTGCCCCTGGCAAACCCGCAGCCAGCAACCCTGATCAGGTCACCAACGAGCTTTGCATCGTCGCCCCCGCCACGCCCTACGATGCCGCGTCTGGCCTGGACATGCTCGCGCCGAAATCCATCCCCGCTGACGCACGCTGCCCGGTATGCGGCATGTACCCGGCCCGCTTTCCACGCTGGGCCGCACAAACCGTGTTCAAGGATGGCGCGTCCCACTATTTTGATTCGCCGGTTGACCTGATCGCGTTCCTGCAGCAGATCGAACGTTTCAATAAACGCTATACCCGGAAAGACATTGCCGTCAGCCATGTCACCGATTTTGAAACCGGGCAATGGATCGAGGTCGACCAAGCCTTCTTTGTCCAGGGATCTACAGCCTTGGGGCCGATGCGTACTGCCGACCTGCCTGCCTTTTCGACGCGGCAATCAGCGGATGCTTTTGCCCGCAAGCGCAACGGCAAGGTGCTGACCTTTACGCAGGTCACCCCCGAACTGATCCAGTCGATGAACCGCAACGTGCATCACCGCCACTGAGGCTCGGCCGCTGGAATCGCGCATAAAAAAACGGGGGAGACTTTCATCTCCCCCGTTTCACTGTTCACGCTGCCGTGACAGTCGTTACTTGCTCGATTATTTTGACAACCCGACCATATAGTCCACAGCCGCCTTGACTTCGTCGTCGGTCAGTGCGGCGTTCCCGCCGCGTGCGGGCATCATGCCTTTGGCACCGGTAAATCCTTCCATGGCATGCTTGTAGAGCATGTCATTGCCCTGTGCGATACGCGGACCCCAGTCGGCCTGATCGCCGGGCTTCGGCGCGCCGGCCACACCCGCAGCATGGCACAGCGAGCAGGTCTTGTTGAAGACGCCCTTGCCGATTGTGTTCTCGGCCATTGCAGGTTCAGCCGCCGGTGCAGCAGCCTCAGGGGCAGCAGCTTCGGGCGCTGCCGGCGCAGTGGCTTCCGGCGCAGCACTTTCCTGCTTCCCGCAAGCACTCAGCAAAGCCGCCAGTGAAACGGCCAGTACGAGTGAGGTCATCTTCATTTAAATCTCCTGTTGAGTTGGGGCCTTGTTGTAAGCCCTGGATGGATAAAGTCGTTCAATGGACTGCCACTGACTGATGACAGGCAATCCCTGTTTTGATGCCGGACAGATGCTTCAACACCGCGCGAAATATAGCACACCTCCCAGGCGCATTTCGGAACTGAGGGAGTACCACCAATACATCACACACCTCTTCCGCGTAAGCGCGGGGCTTTTATAGTTGTTTGTTTTCAATTGGTTACACACATACCACTCATACCTCTTTGGAGGTATATCACCCAAAAAAACAGGAATAACATACCTTTTCATCCGATTTTCACGGGGATATAGTGCGCTCAACATTTCGGATAAGACATCTTTAAGAAATCTCTGAGAGGAGCATCATGGCGACGCAGACCCAGAAACAGATTTCCGTGCTTTCCATGAGCACCCTGGCATTTACCGTGTGCTTTGCCGTATGGGTGATGTTCTCCATCATCGGCATCCCGATCAAGACCAGCCTCGGCCTCAACGAAACCCAGTTCGGCCTGCTCGCAGCCACCCCCATCCTGACCGGATCCCTCTTCCGCCTGCCGCTGGGCATGCTGACCGACAAGGTCGGCGGACGCATCGTGTTCTTCATACTGATGATGAGCACCGTCATCCCGATCTGGCTAATAGGCTACGCAACCGAATACTGGCAGTTCCTGGTGCTCGGACTCTTCGTGGGTATCGCTGGCTCGTCCTTTTCGGTCGGCATTGCCTACGTTGCACGCTGGTTTACCAAGCAACGCCAGGGCTTTGCCATGGGCATCTTTGGCGCCGGCAACGCCGGGGCTGCTGTAACCAAATTCGTCGCGCCCTCACTGGTCGTGGCCTATGGCTGGCAGAGCGTGCCACACGTCTACGCCGTGGCAATGCTGATCATGGCCATTCTGTTCTGGATGTTTACCTATACCGATACCGGCCACCATGTATCGAGCCACATCACCATCAAGCAACAGCTTGCCGCACTGAAGGATCCCAATGTGTGGAAGCTGTGCCAGTACTACTCCATCGTATTCGGCGGCTATGTCGCGCTGAGCCTGTGGATGACCAAGTACTACATCACCGAATACGGATTCAACATGCAGACCGCTGCGCTGCTGGCCGCCATCTTTGTGCTGCCGTCCGGCGTGATCCGCGCCATGGGCGGCTGGCTGTCGGACAAGGTCGGCGCGCACCGCCTGACCTGGTGGGTGATGTGGGTATCGTGGATCTGCCTGTTCCTGCTGTCGTATCCGCAGACCGAAATGGTCATCCAGACCACCAAGGGCGAGATGTCGCTGCATCTTGGTCTCAATGTCTGGGTGTTCACCTCCCTGCTGTTCATCCTCGGCATCGCCTGGGGCTTCGGCAAGGCCAGCGTATTCAAGTACATCTCAGACGAATACCCGGACAACATTGGCGTCATCTCCGGCGTCGTCGGCCTGATTGGAGGACTCGGCGGCTTCTCCCTTCCCATCCTGTTCGGAATGATCGTCGACCTCACCGGCATCAACAGCGGCATCTTCATGCTGATGTATGGCGTGGTCTGGGTATCGCTGATCTGGATGTACCTGACCGAAGTGCGCAAGTCGCCGATGATCAAGTCGACTGCCCCCGATATCCTCGAATAACCCCCCTTTCCAACCCAGGAGCAACGTATGCCCACCAATATCAAGGACTGGAACCCGGAAGACACAAAGTTCTGGGAAACGACCGGCAAGAAGATTGCCAACCGAAATCTGTGGATTTCCATCCCCAGCTTGCTGATGGGATTCGCCATCTGGCTGATGTGGGGGATTATCACGGTACAGATGGGCAACCTGGGCTTTCCCTTCACGCAGGATGAACTCTTTACCCTGACCGCGATCGCCGGTCTGTCCGGTGCCACCCTGCGCATTCCAGCCTCGTTCATGATTCGACTGGCGGGCGGACGCAACGTGATCTTCCTGACCACGGCGCTGCTGATGATTCCGGCCGCCGGCACCGGCATCGCGTTGATGGACCAAAGCACCTCGCTGCTGACCTTCCAGTTGCTGGCGTTGCTGTCCGGTATTGGCGGCGGCAACTTCGCCTGCTCCATGTCCAATATCAGCACCTTCTACCCCAAGCGCCTGCAGGGCACCGCGCTGGGCCTGAACGCGGGCCTGGGCAACTTCGGCGTCACCACCTCGCAGCTGCTGATTCCGGCTGTCATGACCCTCGGGTTGTTCGGCGCCATTGGCGGCGACGCCATTCCGCTGGTCAAGGATTCCGCCACGCTGGTCGGCAAGATCGCGGCCGGCACCCCGACCTTCGTGCAG
>JAIOJU010000250.1 GCA_019911765.1 Thiobacillus sp. | reverse complement strand
GGCGTCGAGGTGGTTGGTCGGCTCGTCGAGCAGCAGCATGTCTGGATTGGAGAGCAGCAACTGGCACAGCGCGACGCGACGCTTCTCGCCACCCGAGAGGTTGCCGATCACCGCGTCCCACGGCGGCAGACGCAGCGCGTCGGCGGCGATTTCCATCTGCGTATCGAGGTCGGCTCCGGCGGTGGCGATGATGGCTTCGCAGCGCGCCTGCTCCTCGGCCAGCTTGTCGAAATCGGCATCGGGCTCGGCATAGGCCGCGTACACCTCATCGAGTTTTTTCCTGGCCTCGACAATCTCACCCAGCCCCGCTTCAACCGCTTCGCGCACGGTGTGCGCCGGATCGAGTTGCGGCTCCTGCGGCAGATAGCCGATACGGATGCCGGGCATCGGAATGGCCTCGCCCTCGATTTCCTTGTCCACCCCAGCCATGATGCGGATGAGCGAGGACTTGCCGGAACCGTTGAGGCCGAGCAGGCCGATTTTCGCACCGGGGAAAAAGCTGAGGGAAATGTCCTTCAGGATCTGCCGCTTGGGCGGGACGATCTTGCCGACACGGTTGAGTGAGTAAACGTATTGCGCCATGGTTGAATCAGTCCAGAGTAGCTTATTGCTTGGCCTCGCCCGGGCACGGGTTGAAGGCACAGTTGTTGACGGGGTCGCGGCTGACGAAGCTGCCATCCGCGCATTGCCTGACGTCCGCAGCGCACGATCCGGCTTCTTCCTGCATCGGCGGAGGGGGCGGTGCCACAGGCAAGGTCTTGCCTGTGGCGGACTTGGGTGCCGGCCGGGTGTCCGCATCGGCGCCGGTTGAATTGCAGGCGGACAGAGCCAGTAGCAGCAGCGCCGCGCTGAATAGTTTGATCACGATAACTCCTTGTCCAGCAGTGCGTTCAGCTTGACGAAATCCAGCTCGCCGAGCTTTTGTTCGAGAATGCTGCCGTCCTTGCCGATGATGAAACTGGTGGGGGTAAGTTGCACGTCGCCAAATGCTTTCGCGTGCTCGCCGTTGGCATCGAGCGCCACCGGAAACGGCAACTGCCGGGTCTGTACAAAATTGGCCACGTAGTCCGGTGGATCATAGCTCATCGCCACGGCCACGATTTCAAAGCCGCGGTCCTTGTATCGCTTGTAGGTTTCGATCATGCCGGGCATTTCCTTGATGCAGCCGGGACAGGAAGTTGCCCAGAAATTGACCAGCACGACCTTGCCGCGCAGTTCGCTCAGAACGATGGGATGGCCTTCAAGGGTGGTGAACGTGGCTGTCGGTGCACGAGGCTTGTCCATCAGCGCGTAGGCCAGCGCGCCTGCGACAGCGAGCACGGCAACGGCGATAAGGAACGGTTTGGCGAGTTTCATGGCAAGACAATCAGGATTGTGGTGAGTGGTACGACCGCGCCAATTGCACATAGTGCTGCGCGGAATAGTTGAAATACGCGATTTCTTCACCGGTCAGCTCGCGTACGCGTTTGGCCGGGCGGCCCAGATACAGATAACCGGATTCCAGCACCTTGCCTTCCGGCACCAGCGAGCCGGCGCCCAGCAAAACATGCTTCTGGATCACCGCACGGTCGAGAATGATCGAACCCATGCCAATCAGGCATTCGTCCCCGATGCTGCAGGCGTGCAGGATCACGGTATGGCCCACCGTCACACGGGCGCCGATCAGCAGCGGCCCGCCCGCCGGGTTGGCTGATGTCTTGTGCGAGACGTGCAGCACGCTGCCGTCCTGAATATTGCTGGTGTCACCGATGACGATGCTGTTGACGTCACCCCGGATCACCGCGCCCGGCCACACCGACGCATCGGCACCCAGGCTGACCTCGCCGATAACGGTCGCCCGCGGA
>JAIOJU010000249.1 GCA_019911765.1 Thiobacillus sp. | reverse complement strand
TTCCATTGGGGCGGCGCGTGCTGGCGCGCGGAATTATTTTTCTCGACCTGGCCATTGCCCAGATCGCCGTCCTCGGGGTGATTGCGGCGCACGCCTTCGACCTGGCGCCGCAAGGCTGGCCCACCCAGTTGGCCGCTGCCGCTGCGGCACTGGCCGGAGCGGCAGGCCTCGCGCTATGCGAACGCCGCTGGCCCGAAATTCAGGAAGCGCTGATCGGCTCGGCCTTCGTAGTGGCCGCCAGCCTTGGCGTACTGTTGCTGGCGGGCGACCCGCACGGCGGCGAACACCTGTCGGAACTGCTGACCGGGCAGATTCTGTGGACCACCCCCTTGCAGGTAGCCCAGATTGGCGCGCTTTACCTTGTATTGCTCGGGCTATGGGCATGGCATGGCAACCGGTCCGCAGGCGAGCTCGGTACATTCGGCTTTTATCTGATTTTTGCGCTGGCCATTACCGCCTCGGTTCAACTGGTTGGCGTCTACCTTGTGTTTGCCAGCCTGATTCTGCCCGCGCTGGCAGTGCGCCATCTCTCGCCCCGTCTGGGCGTGCTGGTCGGCTGGACACTCGGCGCTCTGGCCTATGCAGCCGGCCTGGCGACATCGGCATGGTTCGACTGGCCTGCCGGACCCGCCATAGTCATTGCACTTGCCCTCTTTTCCCTGGTTTCCGGAAATGGATTACGGTTGCTGCAATCAAGCGACAGCGCTAGTATCCGACCCTGAGCCTTCTATCAGACAGACCTTATATTCAGTGGCACTTCCGTTTTTCAGAAAAGGCAAGGACAAACCCCCCAGCCCCGCTCAACAGCCAGCGAAGGCTGTGGCTGACGACGCCCCCATCACCGAAACCCTGTTAACCATGGACATGGGGGCCAGTGGCATCGTGGTGGAAGAGACCAGTGGTGCGCCCCAGTCACAGGTGGATGAGGCAGCCATCCTGTATGCCAGCGGCCAGGCCGACATGGCGGAAAATATGCTGAAAGGGGTCGTGGCCACGGGTGATCGTCGTGCCTGGCATATGCTGTTCGACCTGTATTGCATCCAGAATCGCGAAAAGGAATTTGAACAGCTGGCGCTGGATTACGCGGTGCACTTTGAAACTTCGCCGCCGATCTGGCAACGCACCAACGGCAACGGGGCAGCCAAATCTCAGCAAGCGCAAACAACCAGCCTGGAACTCCCGGGTCTGCTCGACAAAAAAGCAACCGCGGCACTGCGCGAAGGTCTTGCCGAAGTGGATAAAAAGGCCACGGTACGGATCGATTTTTCCCGCATCGAAATGGTCGATGAATCGGGCGCCAGTGAATGTGCGCAGATCCTGAGCGCGGCGCGCAAGGCCAAACGCAAATTACAGGTCAGCGGGGTGGATCGCCTGACGGCATTGCTGCAGGACCTCAACCGCGCCACCCACAGCCGGGCCGTGCACTGGCTGCTGTTGCTGGAGCTCTATCAAACACTGGGGCAACAGGAACCCTTCGAGGATCTGGCGGTGGATTACGCGGTGCGCTTTGAAATGTCGCCGCCTTCCTGGAGCGAAGTGCAGGCGGCAGAAGTGGTGAAAGCCGAACCAGCCGCCCCCCGCGACGATGCCCTGCAATTAAGCGGCGAAATCACCCCAAGCAACGACAGCGCCTTGCAGCAATTGAGCAGCTATGCCGCCACCCACAATGAAGTGCTGGTCGATCTCAGCCAGGTCACCCGTGTGGACTATGGCAGTGTCAGCCAGTTCATCAGCGTTCTGATGCAATGCCTCGGCAGCGGCAAGCCCATCACCCTGCGTGGTCACAATGCCCTGATCCACGAGCTTTTTCGCGTCATGGGCATCGATCAGCTGGCGCAACTCACGCCACGCCACCCCGTCTAGGCTTCGTGCGGCATCGCCTGTCCGGGCGGTTTGGCAAAAGTCCTTCTGTGCCTCATTTATAATCTCCTCATGGAACAATATCGCGGCACCACCATTCTGTCCGTCCGGCGCGGCGCGGACGTTGCCCTCGGCGGCGACGGCCAGGTCACGCTCGGCAACATCGTCATCAAATCCACCGCCCGCAAGGTACGGCGGCTGTATCAGGAAAAGGTCCTGGCCGGATTCGCCGGTGGCACCGCTGACGCCTTCACCCTGTTCGAGCGCTTTGAAGCCAAGCTCGAAAAACACTCTGGTCATCTGCTGCGCAGCGCGGTCGAGCTTGCCAAGGACTGGCGTACCGACCGCATGTTGCGCCGGCTCGAGGCCATGCTGGTGGTGGCCGACCGCGAGCACTCGCTCATCATCACCGGCAACGGCGACGTGCTGGAGCCCGAACTCGGCATCGCCGCCATCGGCTCCGGTGGCGCCTATGCCCAGTCCGCTGCCTGCGCCCTGCTGGAAAACACCGAACTCTCCCCGGTTGAAATCGTCAAAAAGAGCCTCACCATTGCAGGCGACATCTGCATTTACTCGAACCAGAACCATGTGATTGAGACCTTGTAAGGCGTGAGGGGTGAGGCGTCAGGCGAAAAAGCCCGTCCATCCCCACCCCTCACCTCACCACTCACGCCTAACGCCTAACGCCTCACGCTCCAATGACCCCTAAAGAAATCGTCCACGAACTCGACAAGCACATCGTCGGCCAGGCCGCAGCCAAACGCGCGGTGGCGGTCGCCCTGCGCAACCGCTGGCGCCGCCAGCAGGTGAGCGAGCCCTTGCGCCAGGAAATCACGCCCAAGAACATCCTGATGATCGGCCCCACCGGCGTCGGCAAGACCGAAATCGCCCGTCGCCTGGCGCGGCTGGCCAATGCGCCCTTCATCAAGATCGAGGCGACCAAGTTCACCGAGGTCGGCTACGTCGGACGCGACGTCGACACCATCATCCGCGATCTGATGGAAACGGCGATCAAGCAGGTGCGTGAGCAGGCCACGGCCAAGGTGCAGTTTCGTGCCGAGGAAGCCGCCGAGGAACGCATTCTCGACGCCCTGCTGCCGCCGCCGCGCAGCGTCGGTTTCGGCGAAGCCGACGCGCCGCGCGAGGAGGGGGCGGCACGCCAGCGCTTCCGCAAGATGCTGCGCGAAGGCGAACTCGACGACAAGGAAATCGAGATTGAACTCGCCGCGGTCAGCCCGAGCATGGAAATCTTCACCCCGCCGGGGATGGAAGACCTGTCACAGCAGCTGCAGGGCATGTTCCAGAATCTGGGGCAAAGCCGCAAACAGACCCGCAAGCTGAAGGTGCGCGAAGCCTTCAGGCTCCTGACCGAGGAAGAGGCCGGGCGGTTGATCAATGAAGAGGATACCAAGCAGCAGGCCCTCGAAGCGGTCGAGCAGAACGGCATCGTCTTTCTCGACGAGATCGACAAGATTGCCACCCGCAGCGATGCCCACGGCAGCGACGTATCGCGCCAGGGCGTGCAACGCGATCTGCTGCCGCTGATCGAGGGCACCACCGTCTCGACCAAGCACGGCATGGTGAAAACCGATCACATCCTGTTCATCGCCAGCGGGGCATTCCACCTGTCCAAGCCGTCCGACCTGATCCCGGAACTGCAGGGGCGCCTGCCGATCCGGGTCGAACTGCAGGCGCTCTCGGTGGACGACTTCGAGCAGATCCTGACCTCGACCGATGCCTGCCTGACGCGCCAGTACGAAGCCCTTCTGGAAACCGAAGGCGTCGCGCTCAAGTTCACCGACAACGGCATCCGCCGCATTGCCGAAATCGCTTTCGAGGTCAACGAGCGCACCGAAAACATCGGTGCGCGGCGCCTGCATACGGTGATGGAAAAGCTGCTGGAAGACATTTCCTTCGACGCCGGCAGCGTCACCGGCGAACACGTGGTCGATGCCGAAGCCGTTACCACCCGACTGGCTGCCCTCGCCGCGCGCGAAGATCTCGCGCGCTATGTCTTGTAGCGCGTTGTGAATGCACGCGCTATTTTCCGGAACCTTGTAACCCACTGAACCCATGGACCCCGAAATCATCCAACCCGTCGCGACCCGCAACAAGCTCCTGTCCACCATCCTGTTTGGCAGCCGCTGGCTGCAAGTGCCGCTGTATCTCGGCCTGATCGGCGCACAGCTGGTCTACGTCGTGCATTTCATGGTCGAACTGGAACACCTGGTCGTCGGCACCTTCACCCTGTCCGAGGAAGCGATCATGCTGATCGTGCTGGGGCTGATCGACGTGGTGATGATTTCCAACCTGCTGATCATGGTCATCGTCGGCGGCTACGAAACCTTTGTTTCGCGCCTCAATCTCGAAGGCCACCCCGATGAGCCGGAGTGGCTGTCGCACGTCAATGCCAATGTCCTGAAGGTCAAGCTCGCCACCGCCATCATCGGCATCTCGTCGATCCACCTGCTCAAGACCTTCATCAACGCCCCCAACCTGACCGACAAGGTGCTGATGTGGCAAACCATCATCCATATGGCCTTCATCGTGTCGGCCGTGTCGATCGCCTACATTGACAAGCTGATGCCGCATCCGGATAAGCATTGATCGAGGGACTGCCCGGAACAGAGGGAAGCCGGCGCTCGCGGTCATCGGCTCCGGGACAAATAGCGGGATATGCCTGTTCCCCGGCATTCAGGATTAAGCTCTAACCTGACCTTTCCTTGAAAAGGCCTCCCCCAACGACTGCAAACGCCAGTGTTTCAATGCACTAATACCGCTATCGACATTACTTATTGGCTGACCACCCCCCTTGGGCGGAAAATTAGCCGCTAAATTTTCACGGAGACAAAGCCATGGCCACCCGCGACACCCTCACCCCCAAAGAAGCCCAATGCAACGGCGGCGCTGAATACGCTGCACTCGCGCTGGAAGCCCTGCAAGAACCGGCTGATGCGGCCTACGCCAAGGAACTGATGGATCGCGTGGCGGATGATTGCCAGTTCACCAAGGATCTGGCGGCCTGTGCCATCGTTTACAAGGCGCTGGGCGAACAGGGCCGGGCCGAGGAACTGCTGCAAACCGCGGAAGATTACTGCATGAGCGGCGAGGAACAGGTTGCCCTGGCCGAAGCCAAGTTCAAGGTGCTGGGTGACAAGGATGCAGCCATCGGTGCGTATGAAAAAGCGCTGAAGGAAACCGGCAACCTCGACCCGCTGATCGACCTGGCAAAGAATGTGATGAGCGTGATTGCCGACAGCGCATTCGCCAAGAAAATCCTGGAAAAGGCCGAATCCAAAATTTCGCGCGCGGTGGAATACAGCAAGCTGGCTGCCGCTTCAGCCGATCATCTGCTGGACAAGGATTACGCAGCCGAAATCTTCAACAAGGCAGCCGAAAAACTCTCCACCGTACCTGATCTGCTGTCGCTCGCCAGCGAAGTCACCAAAACGCTGGGCGATCCGGCACGCGCCAAGGCACTGTATGAGCGCGCGCTGAATGGCGCCTCCGATTTCACCGCCGCCAAGACCCTGATCGAATCCGCCAAGCAGGCGGGTGATACGGCATTCATGCAGGCCGCGCTGAAAAAAGCCGGCGAACTCGCCACCGCCACCGGTGAGCACATCGAACTGGCTGAAGGCCTGGCCAGCGTGGGCGACAAGCCTGGCGCAGCCGCGCTGCTGGACAAGGCCGAGGAAGCCGTGGCCGGACTGGACGAAATGCAGAAGCTGGTTGCAGCGGTAGAGGCGCATCTGGCCGACGACGCCGAGCGCCTGACCCGCGTCAAGGCCAAGCTGGAAAAGCGCCAGGCCAACCACACGCGCTATCTGGAATTCCAGAAACTGGAAAGCGAGGCCAGCAGCGTCAAGCATTTCCTCACGCTGGCCGAACGTGTGCGACTGGAACTGGAAGACCCGTTCTACGCAGCCAAGCTGATCCAGTCAGCCGAAGAACTGCTCGATGGAACGGGTTACCAGTTCTCACGCTACAAGCCGATCCTGCAGGCAGTGGACAAGAACCTGGATGACACCGACTGGCTCAATCGCCTGCTGGATCGCGCATCGGAGAATGCAGCCGATTTCATCACATTCAAGAATCTGGTCACCACGGCCGCGCAGATGAAAAACCGCGAGCTGGGCACCACCAAGGCACGCGCCTACCTTGCCGCGCGCGAAGCAGCCCTTGCGGCAGACGCCAATACCACCGTATACGACATGGCCAAGCTGGCCGAAGCAAGCTTTGCCGCAACCCACGATACGGCAGAAGCCGGACGCCTGCTGGAATTGGCCCGTGCCCAGGCCAAGGACCACTTTGCGCTGACGCACATTGGTCATTTGTACGCGGGCATGGGCAACGCCGCCAAGGCGGATGAACTCTTTTCCGCCGCCGCGGCGAGCTGCACCAATGGCGACGCCTGCATCCAGTTTATCGACCGTCTGAAAGGGTTTGCCCTGCCCGCCGAGATCCTGAAGAAGTGGTATGCCGAATGCGGCACCCATCTGAGCAAGCCTGCCGACAAGCTGCGCTGGGCCGAGGGCATCGCCGATGCGCTGAACGACAAGGCCTGGGCAACCGAGGCTTATGGCCAGCTCGCCGGCCAGTTCAGCGGCACCGAAGCCGCGCGGTTTGACCTCAGCCGCCGTTCACGCGCCGATCTCAACTACTTTGGCGCGACCCGGCGCCACTGACCCGCGCCGGACCATTGCAATACCCCTGAAAACAGCCCGGTTGTACGGGCTGTTTTTATTTGTACACTTCAGGTTGAAGCTGTTGACTGGAGTTGTCATGGTCGAAAACCTCTCCGCCCTCATCGATACGGTGCAAAAGAACTGCACCATTGCCGACGCACGCCATGCGCGCGACATGACGATGTGCACATTTTTGCTGGAAATGCGCGAGTACTACCGCTGGGAAATGGAAATCCCCTACGGCGCGCGTTTGCCCAAGGATGAGCTCGGTGACTGGCTGAACGCACGCGAGAGCTTGTGGAACACGCTGGAGGAAGAAGAGTTTTCGCCACTGCCGCTAAGTGAACCCGGAATTGATCCATTCGAGGCCGACGACATCAATCGCGCACTGATTCCACTGGGCCTGGTCTACAGCAGCGGCCTCGGCCGTTTTCGCAAACCGCACTTTGTCCTGGCTGAACTGAAGCGTGCCGAGATGCGTGAAGGCGTGCAGGTTCTGGTGGCTGGCTGCGAATATGCGCGCGACCTGATCGCGCCCCCTGCCGCCATGCGGGGCGGCGCCATCTTTCTACGCATGGACGCGGTGCGGCGCCTGCTGTGGAACAAATACGAGGAATGGCAGTGGAAGGAAAAAGAGTCGGCACTCGGCCGGGCATTTGCCCATTACGACTTTGAGCACGACGTCGAGCGCGGGCTGGACCGCATGGCTGAAGCCGAGAGCGAGGCCATGATCCTGCATGAGATCGGTGAATCACGCGCGGAAGCGCTGTTGGGCGAAGAATGGAACAACCTGCTCGGCCGGCTCACATCCAGGCATGCAGAGCTCCTGGCACGCGCCGTGCGCGACCATCTGGCCGACTGCCTGGTCACACTGCCCACCCTGCTCGAACGCGAGGCAACGGGTTCACTGCATTTTTATCTGGCGAATCTGTCCGGGTTGCGGCGCGCACTCTTTCCCGCCCTGCCTCTGGCCTACGAACACTGGCTGGTTGACCGTAACACATCCGCATTGCTCCAGACCGTGACAGCCGCGCAATCCCACTGGCTGGATACGGCACGACACCTCACCAGTCTCTTCCGCCGAGACCCGCTGCAAGGGGATGCGGCACTCAATGCGCTGGCAGGCGGCGATCTCGTCACGCTCAAGCGCTAGGCAAAAAAAACGGGCGATGAACGCCCGTTTTTCATTCGCTACCAGTCTTACGCAGGCGTAGTCGTTTCCCGGTTCAACTGCTCTGCAATATTGTCCAGCAGCAACTGTTCCTGATACGGCTTGCCCAGATAGACGTTGACGCCGAGTTCCAGCGCACGGTTGCGGTGCTTGTCCGCCGTGCGCGAGGTGATCATGATGATCGGCACGGACTTCAGGCGCTCGTCACTACGCATGACACGAGCCAGTTCGAAGCCATCCATGCGCGGCATTTCAACGTCGAGCAGCACCACATCCGGGATCAGATCGTGCATTTTCTCCAGCGCGTCGACGCCATCTTTTGCACTGTCGACACGGAAGCCTTCACGGGTCAGCAGACGCGTGGTGATCTTGCGCACGGTCAGCGAGTCATCCACTACCAGCACCATCGGTGCCTGCAGCGCCGTGCTGACCTCGACTGCCTCGGCCGGTGCTTTGCGCTCGGCGGCGGTACGCGGCATGCTGGCCCAACGCAGTGCCAGCGGCACCGGATTCAGGATCAGAATCACCCGGCCATCACCGCGTACGGTGGCACCGGCAACGCCGGTGATACGCGCCATCTGCGGACCGATATTCTTGACCACGATTTCGCGTGTGCCTTCGATGAAATCCACCAGCACGGCTGCCAGGCTGGTGCCGCTTTGCAGCAGCACAATCGGGTTGTAACGCTGCACTTCATGCACTGCCTCGGTATCGCCCAGCAGATGCGGCAAGTATGAGAAAGGATAGCGCGTGCCCCGCCATGCAATCTCGCCCGCAGACATGGCCTGTTCCAGTTCAGCCGGCTTCAATTCCAGCACCTGGCGCACCAATGGCGCGGGCAGGGCGTAATCGTGCTTGGCCGCCTGAATCATGACCGCTTGGGTCATGGCCAGCGTCAGGGGCAGATAGATATTGAAGCTGGTGCCCGCACCCGGCGTGGAGACGATATCGATGCGTCCGCCCAGTGCAGAAATTTCGCTTTTCACCACGTCC
>JAIOJU010000248.1 GCA_019911765.1 Thiobacillus sp. | reverse complement strand
GCCTCTACGTCAGCGCGCCGATGGACGAAGTCGACGCCCCCAGAATCAAGCCGGGCCAGCCCGCACGCATCACGCTCGACGCCATGGCCGGCCAGACCTTCAGCGGCAAGGTGCGACGCATTGCGCCCTACGTGACCGAAGTGGAAAAGCAGGCGCGCACCGTCGATGTCGAAGCCGATTTCGATACCCCTCCCAAACAGGGTTTGCTGGTGGGCTACAGCGCCGATGTGGAAGCCATCATCGAGCGCCGCGACAATGTGCTGCGCGTGCCGACCCAGGCGATTCAGCAGGATGGCACCGTGCTGATGCTCGGCGCCGGCGACAAGCTGGAAGCACGCACCCTCAAAACCGGCCTCGCCAACTGGGCGTTCACCGAAGTGATGAGCGGCCTGGTGGCCGGCGACAGGGTGCTGCTGTCCTTCGATCAGGAGAACGTGAAGGCGGGCGTCCAAGTCAAGCCCAAATCCGCGAAATGATCCACCTCACCGCGATCACCCGCGTGTTCCAGATGGGCGACCAGGAAGTGCGCGCGCTCAACGGCATCAATCTTGAAATCCAGCCGGGCGAATATGTCTCGATCATGGGGCCGTCCGGTTCCGGCAAATCGACCCTGCTCAATGTCGTGGGCCTGCTCGACCGCCCCGACAGCGGCCGCTACAAACTCGACGGCACCGACGTCACCGCCTTGTCCGAAACCGAACAGGCGCGCGTGCGGCGCGAAAAGATCGGCTTCGTGTTCCAGTCGTTTCACCTGATCCCGCGCCTGACTGCGGCCGAGAACATCGAGCTGCCGCTGATGCTGGAAGGCGTCGATCCGGCCGATCGCAAGGCGCGGGTCGAGGCCACGCTCGACGCCTTCGAACTGCGCGACCGTGCCCATCACCGCCCGTCCGAACTCTCCGGCGGCCAGCGCCAGCGCGTCGCCATCGCGCGCGCCACCATCCTCAAACCCACCGCGCTGCTGGCAGACGAGCCCACCGGCAACCTCGACCACCGCACCGGCGCTGAAGTCGTGGCGCTCCTCGAAGCGCTGCATCACGCAGGCACCACGCTCATCGTCGTCACCCATGACCGCGAACTGGGTGCGCGCGCGCATCGTCACATCGCGATGCGCGATGGCGAGATCATCGGCGACGCGCGCACATGAACCTGCGCGACACGCTCACCCTCTCGTTCACCACCGTGGTGAGTTACCGCACCCGCTCCGTATTGATCGTGCTGGCGATGGCGCTGGGAGTGGCGGCAGTGGTGGTGCTCACCGCGCTGGGCGACGGGGCGCGCAACTATGTGGTGGGACAGTTTTCATCGCTCGGCACCAACCTCATCATCGTGCTGCCGGGACGCTCCGAAACCTCGGGCGGGTTTGTCAGCGCGGCGCTTGGCCAGACGCCGCGCGACCTGACGCTGGAAGACGCGCGCTTTGTCGGCCATCTGCCACAGGTCCGCCGGCTGGCGCCGCTCAACGTCGGTGTGGCCGAACTCACCTCCGGCGGCAAGCTGCGCGAAGTCACCGTGCTGGGCAGCACAGCCGAGTTGCTGCCGATCCGCCACATGAAACTGTCGCAGGGCAGCTTTCTCGCTCACGGCTCCGGGCGCAGCGCGCAGATCGTATTGGGCAGTGAACTGGCGCATGAATTCTTTCCCGATGGCAAGGTGATCGGCCAGCGAATCCGATTGGGCGACAGTCGCTTCATGGTGTCGGGCGTGCTCGCCTCACAGGGTGAATCGATGGGTTTCAATTCCGATGAAATCGCCATCATCCCGATCGATTACGCACAGGAACTGTTCAACACCTCCACCCTGTTCCGCATCCTGGTCGAAGCGCGCAGCCGCAACGCCATCGAGTCGGCCAAGTCCGCCATCCAGCACACGCTCAAGCTGCGCCACGACGGGGAAGACGATGTCACCGTCATCACCCAGGACGCCGTGCTCGCCACCTTCGACCGCATCCTGCGCGCACTGACGCTGGGCGTGTCGGGTATTGCCGCGATCAGCCTGGCGGTGGCGGGGATACTGGTGATGAACGTGATGCTGGTGGCGGTGGCACAGCGCACCTCGGAGATTGGCCTGCTCAAGGCCATCGGCGCACCCGCTGCCGATATCCGTCACCTGTTCTTTGCCGAAGCCTTGTGGCTGTCGCTGGCAGGCGGCGCCATCGGCTTTGGACTGGGGCATCTGGGCGCCTGGCTGATCCGCCTCGCCTACCCGGACCTGCCTGCCTGGCCACCGGCATGGGCCAGCATCGCCGGCGTGGCCACGGCACTCATCACCGGCATCCTCGCCAGCCTGCTGCCCGCCGCGCGCGCGGCCAGGCTCGATCCGGTGCTTGCGTTGAGCGGTAAATGAAGATGGTTAAAACCGTTATCCGCGAAGGACGCGAAGGGCACGAAGAAAACCACAGGCGTGTCATGCGGCGTTTTTTTGTGACGCCTGTTTTTGCTTTTCTTCGCGTTTCTTCGCGTCCTTCGCGGATAAAAAAGGGGGTTGAATGAACCTCGCCGACACCCTGCGCTTCGCCCTGCACGCGCTCACCGCCCACCGCCTGCGCACCTTCCTGTCCGCGCTCGGCATCGGCGTCGGCATCGCCGCGGTCATCCTGCTGACCTCCATCGGCGACGGCATCCACCGTTTTGTCCTGTCCGAGTTCACCCAGTTCGGCACCAACATCATCACCGTCACGCCGGGCAAGACCAGCGCACGCGGTTCCTCGGTCGGCTCCATCGGCAGTTCACGCCTGCTGACGGTGGACGACGCACTGGCCCTGCAGACCTCGCGCTACGCGCAATACACCAATGCCGGCGTGATGGGCAACGCGGAAGTGCGCGCCCAGGGCCGCAGCCGGCGCGTGACCGTATATGGCGAAGGGCCGGACTTTTCCCGCGCCTTCAACATGCAGGTCGCCGTCGGCCAGTTCCTGCCTGCCGACGACCCGCGCAATCCGCGCGCCTATGCCGTGCTGGGTTCCAAAGTGCGTACCGAACTGTTCGGCAGCGCCAACCCGCTCGGCGCCACGCTACAGGTCGGGTCGTCGCGCTTCCGGATCATCGGCGTCATGGCCCCCAAGGGCCAGGTGCTGGGGTTCGACCTCGACGATACGGTCTACCTGCCGACCACCCGCGCGCTGGAAGTCTTCAACCGCGAAGGCGTGATGGAAATCCACATCGCCTACCGGCCCGGCTCGCCATTGCCTGCCGTGATCGAGGACACCAGGCGCATCCTGATTGCGCGCCATGGCCGCGAGGATTTCACCCTGACGCCGCAACAGCAGATGCTGGACACGCTCACCACCGTGCTCGACGTGCTGACCTTCGCCGTTGCCGCACTCGGCGGCATCTCCCTGCTGGTGGGCGCGGTCGGCATGGTCACGCTGATGCACATTGCCGTGGCCGAGCGCGTCGCCGAGATCGGCCTGCTCACCGCGCTGGGCACGACGCGGGCGCAGATTCGCACCCTGTTCCTGATGGAATCCACCGTGCTGTCCACCCTCGGCGGACTCGGCGGACTGGCTGTCGGCGCCGGTATCGCCGCGCTGTTGAAAACCACGGTAAGCGGCCTGCCAGTCAACACGCCGTGGGATTACGCCATAGGGGCCCTGCTGGCATCGATGCTGATCGGGCTGGCAGCCGGCGTCGTTCCCGCCATGCGCGCCGCCCGGCTCAATCCGGTGGATGCGCTGCGCGACGAATAAGCCACGCTTAAAATCGCCACGCGGGCACACAAAGTCGTGGCGGGGCTGTCAGATTCGCGACTCCGGGCTAGAATAAAGGACAGTCTTATCCTGAAAGGGTCGCCATGACCGCCACACTCCACCCGCAAGGGGCAGGCCGTGGTTCTCCCCGCGAGGGGGAGGCCGTGGTTGTAAAGCCGATGAATCGGCAACAACCACGCTCTAAAGACGCTAAAGCCTCAAGAACCACGCTCACTATCGATGGCAACGAAGCCGTTGCCCGCATGGCCTATCTCGGCAACGAGGTCATTGCGATCTACCCCATCACGCCGGCGTCGAACATGGGCGAGTGGGCGGACGAATGGGCCTCGCAGGGCAAGCCCAATCTGTGGGGCGCGGTGCCCAAGATCATCGAGATGCAGTCGGAAGCCGGTGCCGCCGGGGCGCTGCATGGCGCGCTGACGACGGGCGCGCTGGCCACCAGTTTCACCGCCAGCCAGGGGCTGCTGCTGTTCATTCCCAACCTGTACAAGATCGCCGGCGAATTGACGCCCTTCGTGCTGCATGTGGCGGCGCGGACGCTGGCGACGCATGCGCTGTCGATCTTCGGCGATCACTCCGACGTGATGGCCTGCCGTGCCACCGGCTGCGCGCTGCTTGCATCCAATTCGCCGCAGGAGGCCCAGGACCTCGCGCTGGTCGCGCAGGCGGCGACGCTGGCAGGACGCATTCCGGTAATCCATTTCTTCGACGGCTTTCGCACCTCGCATGAAGTGGCGAAGATCGTCGCGGTGGAAGCGGACACCGTGCGCGCCATGCTCGATGCCAGTCACATTGCCGAACACCGCGTGCGTGCGCTCTCGCCCGAGCATCCGGTGCTGCGCGGCACCTCGCAGAATCCGGACGTGTTCTTCCAGTCGCGCGAGCGCGTCAACCCCTTCTATGACGCGTTCCCGCAGATCGTGCAAACGGCGATGGACCGTTTCGGCGAACTCACCGGACGCCACTACCGCCTGTTCGACTACGTCGGCGCGCCGGACGCCGAGCGCGTGATCGTGCTCATGGGATCCGGCGCCGAAACCGTGCACGAGACCGTGGATCACCTGCTGGCCCGCGGCGAAAAAGTGGGGGTGCTGAAAGTGCGGCTGTACCGGCCGCTGGCGGCGGATGCCCTGTTGGCCGCTCTGCCAATCAGTGCAAAAGCCATCGCCGTGCTCGACCGATGCAAGGAACCCGGCGCCGACGGCGAACCGCTCTACAAGGATGTGGTGAC
>JAIOJU010000247.1 GCA_019911765.1 Thiobacillus sp. | reverse complement strand
GTTTTCAATCCCCGCCTCCGCCGCACCCGCTGTCGCAACTTCCTCCACCGCCATCACCACAGCCCGACCCACTGCTGCCCCCGCACCCTGAACTGCAACCGATATGGCTGGCGCAATAGTGTCCGGAGCCCGGCGAACAGCGCATGTCATAGCGAAAGCCATTCGGAATATTCAGCGTGCCATCCAGCGCAAACAGGCGCGGCAAGCGATCCGGCTGTTTTGGGTTGATGCGCTCAAGTGCACACGCCAGGCGCCAGGCGCGCTGGATACCCTCGGTCGCCAGCGTCTGCGTGCTCATGGCCTCGGCAGGCGTGTGGTGCAGAAAGCGGCCGAACGCCTTGTCGCAGAAGTCCTGGTAATAGCGCGTATGCAGAATGAAGGCATGCCAGGCATCATCGGCCACCTGCGATGGCATCGAGACAAAGCGGCCGCGTGCCTGGGCGCACAGGCTGAAATAATCGCGCAATCCCTCGAATACCTGGTGCTCCTGCGCGGAATCCAGATTCGGCTGGGCGTCGCGGAATTTCATCCGCACCGATTGTGGAAAAGGATGGGTGCGGATCATGTCCAACCGGCCTTGCAATGCTTGGCGATGCCAGACGCGCTGGATAATGTACATCGTCACTACGAGTAAAACAGCCACAGCAAACAGGTTCACACGGCCTCCTTTCAAGTCGACGCTAGGATAGCGACAATCTGCTTCTCGGGACAATCCGGGTAGCCCGGCCCGGCCTTCTGCCGCCGTATAATCCGGCCATGACCCTCGTCGAAATCATTCTCCTTGCCGGTTTGGCTGCGCTCCTGCTACTTGGCTTTGTACTGCTCCAGAAAATCCGCCTTCAGCAGCTTACGCAATCCGGTCTCCCCGCCCTGCTGACCCAGGACATGGAAGCCCGCCACCGCGCCGTGCTGACCGATCTCCACGCCGGCCTGTCGCAGCAGTCCGACCGCATGCAGTCCCAGTTATCGGCCCTGCAGGTGGCGCAGACCGAACGGCTGGCGGAGACGCGCGAAACCGTGACCGGCCAGTTCAGCCAGTTCCAGACCGCCATGCTGGAAAAGCTGATCGAGCAGGGGCGGGCCGAGCAGAGCCTGCTACAGGACACGCTGAAAGGCATGACCGCGCACTTCAACGAACGTGTGCAGCAGCTGTCGCAGACGGTCGATGGCCGCCTCAATGAGATTTCCGGCAAGGTGGCCGAGCGGCTCGACGAAGGCTTCAAGAAAACCAACGAAACGTTTACATCGGTGATGTCACGACTGGCGGTGATCGACGAAGCGCAAAAAAAGATCGAAGGCCTGGCAAGCAATGTCGTGTCATTGCAGGAGATTCTCGGCGACAAGCGCTCGCGCGGCGCCTTCGGCGAAGTCCAGCTGGAAGCACTGGTCAGGAACAGCCTGCCGCCCGATGCCTACGCTTTCCAGCACACGCTCAAGGGCGGCGCCCGCGCCGACTGCGTGCTGATCCTGCCCGAGCCGACCGGCACGGTGTGCGTCGACTCCAAGTTCCCGCTGGAAAACTACAGCCGCATGTTCGACGACAGCCTGCCGTCGACCGAGCGCGACGCGGCGCGGCGCCAGTTCAAGTCCGACGTCAAGAAGCACGTCGACGACATCGCCGCCAAGTACATCGTCGCAGGCGAAACCTCGGACGGCGCGGTGATGTTCCTGCCGGCCGAGGCGGTGTTTGCCGAGATCCATGCCTACCATCCCGAACTGGTCGAGCACGCGCAGAAAAAACGCGTGTGGCTGACATCGCCCACCACGTTGATGGCCGTGCTCAACACCGCGCGCGCGGTGATCCGCGACTCGGAAACCCGGCGTATGGCCCACGTCATCAAGGACGAGCTTTCCAAGCTGGCCAAGGACTTCGCCCGCTTCGACGAGCGCATGAAAAAGCTCGCCTCCCACATCGAGCAGGCCAACAAGGACGTCAGTGAGGTACGCATCTCCAGCGACAAGATCAGCCGCCGCTTCCTGCAGATCGAGCGGGTTGAACTCGACCACCCGGAGGCGGCCGATCCGGCCCGGCTGCTCGACGCCGACGAATAGACATGGGCTGTTGCAAGTGAACGTATTGAGCCGCTGGTGGCGCGCCCGCACGCTCAGGCGGCACGCCATTCCACAGGATGTCTTTGATACGGCGCTGGCCCGACTGCCGATCCTGCGCGGCCTCGATATATCCGAGCGAACACGCCTGCGCGAAGCGGCCAGCCTGTTCATCCATCGCAAGGCCTTTTCCGCGGCGGGCGGCGCCGAGGTCGACGACGCCATCCAGTTGACCATTGCCCTGCAGGCCTGCCTGCTGACCCTCAATCTCGGTGAAGACAGTTACCGTGGCTGGAGCGAAATCATCCTCTATCCGGACGAATTCCTGCGCCACCGCGAGGAAATGGACGAAGCCGGTGTCGTGCACCACTCGCGCGACATCCTCGCGGGCGAGTCCTGGCACGGCGGACCGCTCGTGCTGTCGATTGCCGATGTGACATACAGTGGACAGCCTGATGGCGTCAATGTCGTGCTGCATGAGTTCGCCCACAAGCTCGACATGCTGAACGGCGACGCCAACGGATTTCCGCCACTGCATCGCGGCATGGATGCTGCAAGCTGGGCGCGCGATTTCAGTGCCGCCTATGCCGATCTGTGTGCCCGCGTTGATGCAGGCGTGAACACGGAAATCGATCCCTACGCCACCACCGACCCTGCCGAGTTTTTTGCGGTACTGACCGAAGTGTTCTTCGAAACCCCACACCAACTCAACACAGAATACCCGGACGTTTACCGGCAACTGCAGCAGTTCTACCGCCAACATCCACTGATGCGACAGGAACCCCATGAACATGCCTGAACCCACCTCTGCGGCACGCATAAACGGTATCGCACCCTTCCACGTCATGGCGATCCTGGCACAGGCACGGGCTCTGGAAGCGGCCGGGCACGACATCATCCATCTCGAAATCGGCGAGCCCGACTTCGCCACGCCCGCCCCCATCGTCGAAGCCGGGATCGCGACACTGCGAGCCGGTCACACCCATTACACCGACGCACTCGGCCTGCCCGCCCTGCGCGAAGCCATCGCCGGATTCTATGACGTGCGCTGGCAGGCCAGCATCGACCCCGCGCACATTATCGTCACACCCGGCGCATCCGGCGCCCTGCTGCTGGCGCTGGGCCTGCTGGCCGGCCCCGGCGACGAGGTATTGATGGCTGATCCGGGCTATCCCTGCAACCGCCACTTCGCCCAGTTTTGCGACGCCCGCGCCGTCACGATACCGGTCGATGCCAGCAGCGGGTTCCAGCTCACGCTTGATCTGATTCAGCGCCACGCCACACCCGCCACCCGCGCCGTGTTGATCGCGAGCCCCTCCAATCCAACCGGAACCGCGATCCCGATCGACGAACTCACGCACATCCACGACTGGTGCCGCACGCAGGGCGTGGCCCTGATCGTCGATGAAATCTATCTGGCACTGACCTATGATGGCGCCGAGCACAGTGCCGCATGCTGGAATGACGTGTTCGTCATCAACAGCTTTTCCAAATATTTCCTGATGACGGGCTGGCGGCTGGGTTGGCTGGTTGCGCCTGACTGGGCCATGTCCGCACTGGAACGGCTGGCGCAGAACCTGTTTCTGGCCGCGTCCACTCCGGCACAGCATGCCGCGCTGGCAGCCTTCTCACCCGCCACGCTGGACATGCTCGAAGCCCGCAAAGACGAACTCCGTGTACGCCGTGATTTCCTGTTGCCGGCCTTGCGCCAGCGTGGATTCGACATTCCCGTCGCCCCGCAGGGTGCGTTTTACCTGTATGCCGACTGCAGCCGTTTGTCGTCAGACAGCCAGGCATTCGCCAGCCAACTGCTCAGTCAGGCCGGCATCGCCGCAACGCCTGGAATTGATTTTGGTACGCATCAGTCTTCACGTCACATCCGCTTTGCCTATACGCAACCGCTGCCACGCCTGACCGAGGTCATGGCACGGCTGGATCGCTTCTTACAGGCATAAAAAAACCGGCCCGAAGGCCGGTTTTTAATCCTGAACCCGGAATTACTGGGCAGCAGGAGCAGGAGCAGCAGCGTCAGCAGCAGGTGCAGCTTCTTCAGCAGCAGGTGCAGCTTCTTCAGCAGGAGCAGCTTCCATCGGAGCAGCAGCTTCAGCAGCAGGCGCTTCAGCAGCAGGCGCTTCAACAGGAGCAGCAGCTTCTTCTTTTTGGCCGCAAGCGGTCATGGAAACAGCCAACAGAGCAGCCAACAGAACGGAATATTTCATTTGATTTCCCTTTACTTACAATATAAAAACCCACACCAGAGATCGGTCCGGGACTTGAGATCCAGCCGACGCGCGGAATTCTAACAAATCGGCAAAAGAAAACCACTATCCACTAAAATTCTTCTGTTAAGTGAAAATAGCGTTGTTTAATTACAACTAGATAACGCAAACTCCATGCAAAAGCGGCATCGTCAAAGACTTGGCATTCCAAGCTTTTGCCGCAAAAAATTGACCACATCAGGTTTGAACTCACCACGATCCAGTGCATTCCGGTAAGTGACATGCGCATCCTCAATACGCCCCATCGCTTCCTGGGCCAACCCAAGGCCTAACAGCCAGCCACCCTGATTGGGGTCGGCTGCCAACGCACGCTGATAGGACTTCACGGCAGCCTCATAGCGTAGTGTTTGTGACTGCAAGGCACCCATCAACGCATGATCGGCTGGCCGCAAACCATCCCGCCCACGCTCCAGCCAGTTCAAGGCTTCTTCACGCCGCCCCTGATCCGCCAGCAGGCGCCCTGCCGCAATCGCAAGACCATCATCCGGCTTCTGGTCATAGCCCGCCTTCAATAGCGAAAAAGCGGCATCAGGCTGCCCGCTGTCCTGCATAAGCCTGGCCAGCTGGATCCGCGCACTCCGCATACCGGGCTGGCGCTCCAATGCCAGCCGGTAGTTGCTCATGGCAGCTTCGATCTTGCCTGCGCGACGCAAGGCCTGCGCATCATCATGGAGTTGCCGGGCCTCCATTTCCGGGGTGAGCTCAGCCATTTTCTTCACGACTGAAGGTTCAGCGGTGACTGAGGCAGGGGCAGGTACAGGCACGGGGGTGCTGCGTATTGCCTGAATGGCTGGCTGTTTGGGCACAACAGGGGGAGGACGAGCCACCTGTACGGCCGGCGCCACCAGCGGCTTCAATTCAGCAGGGGCAGGCGCTGGATTTGCAACTGGCTCAACCAGTGGTGCCGAGGGTATGTCATGTTCCTCGACCGGAACTGGAGGGGCAGGCAATACCGGAAGCGGTTTAGGGTCCGCCACTAATCCAGGCGATGTCACCCCGGGTTGTACGGCTGCTACAACAGCAGGCGACGATTCCTTGTCAGGTGTGTCTGATAGCAGAATATAGCCTGCAAGCCCACCAGCCAGAGCCAACACCAGAAGTGTGGCCACCATTCGTGTACTCGGACCGTTCCTTTTGGGCAATGCGTCATGCGCTGTTGCAGGTTGTTCATTCGACGAAGCCCCTCGCGCATCGAGGTCACGCAACATTTGATTGATGATGCTCATCCCATTTCCTTCCGGGCTTAGCCCAACATATGCCAACTGGCAGCGGCAGCGGCTGCGGCCAGTCCCAGCACCGCCGCTCCCCAGACCAGACTGCTGGCGCGCCACCCCTTCCGCACAGCCAATGTATCACGTGCGGCAGCCCGCACATGGCGGTAAGCAACACGGGACGCGCCACGACCATACGCATGCATCATGGCCTTGGCGGCAATGATGTTGACCAGTCGCGGCAAGCCCCGGGATGCATGCCACAATGCGCGCATGGCCCAAGGCGTGAACAATGCCTCCTCACGCCCCGCCACCTTGAGACGATGTTGCACATAGGTTGCGACTTCAGCACGATCAAGTGGCCGTAGCGTTGCATGAAAACTGATGCGCGTGAGAATCTGCCGGGTGCCTTTTTCGTGCAGGCGTGCCATCAATTCGGACTGGCCAAACAGCACGACCTGCAGCAGTTTGCGCTTTTCGGTTTCAAGATTGGTGAGCAGCCGTACGGCTTCAAGCGTATCGGCAGGCAAGGCCTGCGCCTCGTCGACCAACACCACCGGTTGCCGGTCCTGCTGGGCCAGGGCGATGAAATGACGCTCCAGGCGATGCAGCAGCTGTTCGCTGCTGCCGTCTGCCGGCACGCCGAATTCAATCGCTATCGCCGCATACAGCCCGCGCGGGTCCAGCCCGGGATTCGGCACGAATGCCACGTGCCAGCGCTCCGGCAAGGTGTTCAATACACGTCGCAACAGCAGGGTTTTCCCGGTGCCGACTTCACCCTCCACCACCAGAAAGCCTTCTCCGGCACTCAAGGCATAAAGCAGGGTTTCATGCGCTTCCTGGTGCGGCAGCGCGGGGAAAAAGAAGCTGGTATCCGGGGTCAGTCCAAACGGCGGTTCACGCAGGCCGAAATGTCCCCACCAGTTGGTCACGGCCGCGTATCGGGTAGCTCGTAGGTCTGGAAGCGACGCTGGGTTGCCTCCAGGTCGTTGTTCCAGTCCTTGTTGTCGCGAATCAGCGTGGTCTTGATCAGCACGACCAGCTCGCGCTTCTGTTTCACCTGGCTGGTGTTGCCGAACAATCGACCCAGATACGGGATATCGCCAAGCAACGGGATGGCGCTCTTGCCATCCGTGTAGGTCTGCCCCATCAACCCACCGATGGCAACAATATGCCCGTCTTTCAGGCGCACCACGCTGTCGGTTTCGGAAATGCTGCTGGATGCCAGCGGCAATATGTAGGTACCCAGATCACCCAGCCGGATTTCTTTCGAGTTTTCGGTGACGTTGCTGACCGAAGGACGCACATGCAGGACGATATTGTCCTTGTCGTCGATCTGCGGGGTAACGTCCAGCGCGATTCCGGAAAAGAACGGCTTCACGACCACCGTGGGCGGCGTGGCCGGCACACCCACCGCTGCCGCCGTCCCCCCCGTGACCTCGGTGACGAAAAAGTCGTCGGTGCCCACCTTGAGCACGGCTTTTTGGTTGTTGATGGTGGCGATACGCGGGCTGGACAGCACGTGCACCGCGCCCTGGTTCTTGATCAGACTGATCACCGCGCCAAAATCACCGTCATTGAACGCCAGTCCAAACACCGTCCCGGCCGGACCGGGAACGGCACTGTCGAGCATTTGGGCAACCGTTCCCCCCAGGCTGACCGGCGTGTTGCCATCCGGGTTGAGGGTATTCACGCCGATTGCGGTTTTACCATTGCGCTGCAGCGTGGCCCAGTTGATCCCGGCCTGGAAACCATCGTTCAGCTGCACTTCGAGTATCTTGGCTTCCAGCATCACCTGGCGCACGCTGATCAGCTCCGACGCCCGCAAATATTTTTCCACCATGAACAGGCTGGCTGGTGCGGCTTTCACAATGACGATCCCGGATTGCGAGCTCACCACCACTTCCCCGCCCGCTCCCACCAGCGCCTTGAGCGCGGCACTGATTTCTTCCCAGTATTTGGAATCGGTCGATGTCTGTACGCTGCTGGTTTCCTGCGAAGTCGAGCCGCCTCCCGAGGACGACCCGCCACTGCTGCTGCCACCCTGATTGATCGAGCCCGATACCACCCGCATATCCGACGTGCCCTTGCGCTGCATGGCCAGCGCGTTCAGGTGGTAAATACGGGTTTGCATCGCGGGGGACGGCACGATGATCCGCTTGCCCTGCACTTCATACTCATAGCCATACAGCGCGCGCACGGCTTCCATCGCTTCGGGCACCGTCACGTTCTTGAGATTGAGCGTCAGGCTGCCCGTTACATCCGGGTGCACCAGCATGCTGTAGGGGGTGCCTGTCACCATGCCCATGAACACCTCGGACGCCTTGGCATTGTTCACAGTCAAATTAAAGCGGGGCTCGGTGCTGGCTGGTTTTGCCGAAGGTGTTTCACGCACCGCATCCATGATTGCCTGCTGCACGGCAACGGGCGGAATCGACGCGGCCGGCTTGGGTTGGGCGGCCATCGACGCTTCCAGTTCGGCATTCATCGCTTCCTTGCCCTGCTGGCCTTCCTTGCCGAAAAACGGGCTGGCACAGCCCGCCAGCATCAATACCGCCAAGACTATAGATTTATGCATGTTCACTTCCTGGTTTTTCGAGCCGGACGCGGTGGCGCCAGCGGCTGGGTGCGGGTCGATTCGTCAAGCAAATACACGGAACGGCGCCCGTTTTTTCCTGAAATAACAATGTGATCTTCGCGGATGGCCGTAACCCGCCCGCCTTCCACCGTATCCCCTAATTTGACGGTACTGCCGCCATACCAAGCGATCGAACGCTTGCCGTTCATTTTTACCCAGGCCAGGACCGGCTCGGCAGGCTCATTTTCCGGTCCGGGACTCGACAATGCTTTCGGCAACGCTGTCGGATCCGGCAACGAAGCCGCGGCCAAAGGCGCGGCCAGCAACACCATTACAACCACCAACATCATACGCGCAGCCATGTTTCCTCCAGGCTCAGGGTATGAACGATCAGGGTAAGCGTCAATTCCGGACGGTTGGCCGTATCGAGTGTCGCCTCATTCCAGCTCAGCCGCCAGGGCAGCGATTCAAGCCGCTCCAGGTAAGACACCAGATCGGAATACTGGCCGCTCACCACCACCTCAAACCCATGCCGGTAATACCCCGGCGGCGCACCTTCCGCGGCACCGGGCAACAACACGGGTTTGGGTTCCAGCGTTTTGAAACCCACGATCTTGATGCCGCCATGGGCCTGCACGACATCTTTCAACATCTGCTGCATACGCTCGGGCGGAATCAATGCGCGTCCACGCGTTTCCAGTTCGGCATTCAGTTCCGCCAGTCTGGCTTGTTGAGCGGCAAGCATGTTTCGGGCAGCCTGATCCGGATCGCGCGTGGCGGCTCCGCCCAGCATCTGCCGTTGCTGCGCGATTTCCTGAATCGCCGACTCTGCCATCTGGAAACGGTCTGTGGCATTGCGCTTACGCAGCTGGCCCGAGTCAATCGCCAGTGTTTGTACCAGCGAGAAAACCACGATCATGGCCGCGGCAAAAATAAACACGCGTTCACGCAGGCTCAGTTCGCTGACCCGCAGACTCAGCTTCCGGAACTTGTCATCGAGCATCTACGCTCTCCTGGTCAGCCGAACCGTCCGCGCTTCCCGCAGACAGGGAAAAGTCCAGATAGTCAGGCAACACGGGCGCTGCCGTTTCACCGGACTGGCTACTGTTATCCGCTTTGCCGGTTTTTGCCATAGCGGCAGTCATTCCAGAAAATTTGACGCCGGCAAACGGCGCCTGTTTACCCAGCTGTTCGATATACGTGGTCAGCAACCCGGCATTCAATGCCGATCCCTTGAGTTCGATGTGGTTCATCGACAGATTGAAACCGTTCAGCCACACGCCTTCAGTAGCGCTCATGGCCAGCGCCCGCAAGCGTGACGAGAATCCTGCCGAAGTCTGCTCAAGCGTGCCACTGATTGCGGCCAGCAAGGCTTCCCGTTGCGCCACCTGGCTCTGCACCTGCTTGATCTGATTGGTCAGCGCCAGATTCACGCCCCGGCTCGCTGCGGCATTCAATTCGTCCAGTTCCTGTTGCGCACTGGCTTGCAGCGCCTCCTGTTGCTCGGCCTGCGTCTCCAGCGTGCCAGCCTGGTAGTGCAGCAATCCCGCCCATCCGAGTGCACCCACCAACACCACACCCAGCGCCATGAGCATTTCACGCAAGCCCAAGGCGTAGCGTTTTTTAAGCAGCTGCGGATTGGCCAGATTGATCTGTTGGCTCATGGCTTGGTGTCTTCCTTGCGCAAGGCCGCGCCAATGGCATGAAAGCATGGGGTGGGCAATTCGCCCAGATTGGGAATCGCGGATATATCCAGTGCATGGGTAAGGTCCATCACCTCGACCGGCAAGGCCAGATTCCCGGCAAGTCCATCACGCAGGCTGCCGACTTTCTCCGAGGGGATCAAAAACAGACGATCAACCGGGACCCCGCCAAACTGGCGATCGAAATGATCCAGCGTCCGTTGAAACTCCAGTGTCAGGCGTTCAATCACGCTATCCATATCGCCTTCCAGATGAGCCTGGGTTACGCCCAGCGAACGCACCATGCACAGTTCACCATCCAGCGTCAGCGTCAGCAGGCTGCCGGATTCAATAAAGGAAAACGTAGCCAGCGCGCGGCCGGGTTTTTCCAGTCGGGCGGCGAGATTGCGTTGTGCCGTTTCAATGATGTCGATAATGGCCAGATTGAGGCCTGCCTTGACGGCGTAGGCCGTTTCCTCCGCCAACAGCGCATTGGGTGCTGCCACCGCAAATATCTGGCGAGCATGATTCAAATGCTCCGGATGAGGCACTTCCAGTATGTCCACCGTGCCATCGTCGGGATGGAAATCGAGCATGTCCTGAATTTGCCAGCGCACCGCGGACCGGAGTTCGTCCGCGGGCACATTCGGTGCGTCAAGCATGCGCATCTTGTAGACCGACGGGCTCAACACCAGGCTGGCCGGACCCTTGTCCTGCAACTCGCTCAGCGCATCGCTCCAGTTTTCACTCTTGACCGGCACCACGCCCACGGCCAGCAGCTTGGGCACTGCCACCCGGCGGTCAACGCGTGCGTACGCTATGCGGCCGGGAAGGCGCAAATAAGCGGTGAGGCCATGCTCGGTTGGTCGTCGAAAGAACCGCATGTATTGAACCTTAAAGTTTTCCTTAAACTAAATAAATAAGTTGTTGTTGTCAAAGGGTTTCAATACATCTCGCGTATATAGATCAAGGGTTTGTTGCCGCGATACAAACCAAAACTGCCTCGCGCCACCGGATTCTGGTCATACGCCGCGCCACTTCCCTTCCCCTGCAACCATGCTTTATCAGCGCCTGCCACCGTACCCGCCGGACACGTGCTGCCGGCCCCCGCCGCTGCCAGATTCATGGTCAGGTCGACGCTACCCGTATTGTTTGCACCCGGGGCGGAAAGCTTCAGATTGCCCCGGCCCGCATTGAACCGTCCCGACAGCGAAACCGATGTTTCGCAGGCATTGAGGTTTCGCTGCCAATTGGACAAACCCACATTGACGGCGGCGAGCTGGGTGCAGAAATCCGCGCTATTGCGGATGAACCCCGTGCCATTCCAGAATTGCGCTTCGGCAGGTACCGGCAAGTTCAACACTTCCGAACCGTGCGCATTGGACAAAACCAGCCGCCCAAACCGGATCTCGTTGCCCGAATCAAAGGCAATGCCTGGGAATACCGCAGGCGTGAGCGTATCGATCGTGCCGTTGCCCGCAACGGCATCTTCCGCCATGTCGCCAATACTGAGCGTAAGCGTGATATCCGCCATGAATGGCATGACTGGCGTGGTTCGCTTGAAGAAAAAGGTTTCTGCCGCATCAACAACCAGCAGCCCCGTTCCACTCCCCATATCCGTTACCGCAGGCGTTCCCAAAATCCCGTCCGGCGTGCCGACAGGGTCGGAATACACAGGGAAAAATCCGGCCGTCCCTACCAGTTTCCACAAACTTCCCGTGTAGTTGAGCGTTGTGCCGCCCATCCTGTTTTTGGCCGTGACCGAAGCCTGGGGCAGCGTGACATATTGAACCGGCTGCCCCACGTAGGTAAACGAGCGCGTGGGACAGGCCGTATCGTTGAAGGTCTTGAATACAGGAATGCTGACAGGCGCCAGTTCAAAATGATCGGGCACGAAACGGCCAACATTGAACACGGCCGATTCAATATTCATTTCGGCTGCAGTGGAGCCATCCGCCGAATCCACGGCGGCAAAGGTGGTATCCACCAGTTTCATGGAAAAGGTGCCGACTTCCGAATAGCTGGCGTTAGTGGTCGTCACAACGCCTGAAGCAGACGACCAGCTACCCGCCGCCAGTGTGCCCAGGACGCAGCCCGAACCTGGTAAAACGCATGCCGCCACAGTGGGTGTGGGAGTGCCCACGTAGTTGCTTGTAGTCGTGCCGACCGCATTGCGCGCCGTTGCTGCAATCTGGAAGGGTTGCCCTGCCTTGTGCACATTACCGCCGTTGACTCCAGTATTGGCAAGCACACGTGCCGCCCCTGCAGTGGTGCTCGTAAGATCGCTCGCGGCCGCACTGCCGAAACTTGCCGGACGAATCGCAAAGTTGTCGGTGGAACAGGCCACGATCGTGGGCACACCGGTTGCAGGATAGGTCATGCGGATACGGGCATTCGGCCAGGCGTTGGGCTCATTGATGCCCGCCAGCGTCTTGCGCCCCAAATCTGTCGCCGCATAAGTGAGCGTTCCAAGATTGCGGACAAGCGTGTATGCCCCGCAACCACCGCCCGACGAGGCATCGACGAGTTCCAGTTTCACATCGCCGGCGAACGCGGTTTCAATGGCTGTTCCCCCTGTCTTGAGGGCGACAACATCGAGGCCGAAAGCACTTGAGGCCACCTTGGTCTTGATCATGCCGGTCACGCTACCCGCCGCAGTGCTTGATTCGAACGCATTGAAGCCCGCAGGCACCGCAGCGGCCGGTGCACAAACACGCGCCGCATTGTAATCGCGCAAGATCACGGCATTCGTCACCTCGCTGTTATACAGGCGAACCTCGTCAATCACGCCATCCGCCGAATTACCGGTACCGGGATTGGTGACAAAGGCACTGCGATTATCGCCAACAAAGAGGCTGCCAATGGCGGTGGACAAAGGCTGGGTCGTGCCCACGGCGACGGACTGGGAGAGCGCGCCGTTGATGAATATTTGCAAGCGGTTGTTGGCGGCAACCGGCGTCAGCTTCCAGGTCACGCCAATATGCACCCAGGTATTGGCTAAAAACGAATTATTGGCTGTGGTGACCTGGAAATCATTATTGGCGTTATCCGTCAGGTTGAAGCTCAACTTGCCGTTTCCGTTCTGACGAGCGAGATAAAACCAGCGGTTGTTGGCGACGGTTGCATCCAGCAGTTGAACATTTTTGCTCCCCCCCCCGCTCCATGCGCCATTGCTCTTGTACCAGAAGGTAATGGTGCCGCTACTGCCGATTTGACTATCCACGTCGTAGCCTGTGTTAATCGCATCCATCGTGCCGGTCGCAGTATTGGACGGGATATCGCCGCCGTAGCAGATCCGGCCTGCAGGCACTGTCTGCGCTGTCCCCACGGGTGAACCGTTGGTGCCGCCGCCGGTGCTGTTGATCACGCTTCCTGCGCCGCTCCAGCTCGCTTCATCCATGCGAAATTCGGCGACAGGAGCAGGAATGAAAAAACGTACCGCCGAGTTTGCAGGAGGCACGACCGGCGTAGACCACACGTCATAGTCTGTCGTCGTGAGCTCCCAGCCAATTTGAGCGCTGCCCCCGGTGGGGTGGTTGCTCGTGCCAAACTGGTAAACAAATTCGTTGGTGGTTTCCTCGAGTACAACCTGCAGATTGAAACTCCCTGTCCGCGCCGATGCGCCCCACTCCGGGACGTTCACCCAGGTCACCACAAAGCGGCGATTGGGTGAGGCTCCCTCGGTCGCGTAACTCACATAACAGGTTGCTGCTGGACACACCCCTGCAGCACCGCTCGATGTCGGGTCCAGATCGGTGCCATACACGCGCATGGTTCTGACAACGCTGGCGTTGGGATAAGGATAGGGATAGGTCGGTGGCGGCCCGACCGTCTGGGTTCCATAGCCGCAAAAGCCATTATTGAATTGCAGGCGGCCGTTGCTCATGACCTGCACCTGCGTATAGTTCACGCCGCCAAAATTGAAGGTGAAGCCCAGAGGAAGCTGGGCCGTAATGTCATCGTCGACTGCAGCGCCGACATAGCCCGAACTGCATGAAGCGCCATTTGTCCACGCTGCCCGGGTATGGGCAGAAGGGTTGATCCAGCCATAGGGTGCTGCCGCATTTGAGTAAGTTGCCGCATGAACCTGATCCGCTGCCCAGGCAAACAAAAGCGCGCCGGCAAATACGAGAAAAGCCTGCCTGCCAAACCTCAAGCGGCCAAGCATTAGATGCACAACAGGAAGGCTGCTCATTTTTATGTTTTTCATTTCGAAAAACTCCCCTGAATCTGCCGATCGACATAATCCACGGTGCCAGGCACGCCCGACGTCGCGGTGGACGTGACCTGGTAAACCGCTACCTGCGTCGCGCCATCCATCACCACCGTGCGGTTACACGTAACCACCACGGTGAAGGCCGCAAGCGTCCCTGCAAGCGGAACCGTACCCGGTGAAGCCACCGTGCTGGGTGAAACCGGACACGGCGTGGGAGCCGGTTGAAGCCCCAGCGGGTCGACCACCTGCCAGGCCGCCCATTCGATCCCCGCACGCGCCGCCTGATAGGCGCGCGACCCCTGGATATCCAGTGCGCCGCTCATATGACTGGTCCGCGACAGCGTCACCATGTATCCGCCGAGCGCAGCCAGAATCACCACCAGAAAAATCGCGCTCGGCAAGACGAATCCCGATTCGGCAGAGGCCCGGCGCTTGATGCCTGCGATCTTCATGGCTGATTGCTCACTTGCGAGTTGCTGTGCAAACGCACGGTTTCACCTGTCTGGGTCAACTCGAGCGTCATGCTGACCAGTCCGCCGCGCTCGGTGATGCCCGGCTGATAGGTGATCGTGCAGGCCCTCACCTGCCGGGCCAGCAGTGCCTGCGGGGTACCGGCGGCGAACGCCGTTGGTTGGCCTAATGGTGAGAGTGCAAGGGGATACCCCCACACACGCATCAACGTGCCCAGATTGGGATTGGCCGCATTCGGTGTACACACATAGGTCACCGGTCCCTCCACCACCTGGAAGCGGTTGCCCGGCGAAGCCAGCGGGAACTGTCTGGGCGCGATGGAAATGGTCGAACCGGCAATGCCGGTAAACGTCGCAAGCGTGCTGCCCGCACCGCTCTCCCAGGCATCGGCCCCTGTGATCCCCAGGTTGTACACCGCGATCAGGTCGCCCGCCTGCATGGTGGGGGGCGGTCCCAGCACATCAAAACTGTTGTCCGCCGCGGTGAAATCGAGAATATCGCCCCCCCCCTCGGCACGGTAGCGCCCTCCCGTTCGGGTGATGAGGAATTCCAGATACGTCGTCGTGCCCACCATCGTCACCCGCACGCTGTTCGGCAGGCCCAGCCGGATATCCCGTTCCATCCGGCGCAGCGCGGTGTCGGCTGCGTCGGTCAGGCGTACACGGCGATCCTGGGCAACGTAACTGTCTATCGGCACCCGCAAGAAGGTCGCCACCATCGCGCCCACGATCGCGGTGATCGAGATGACCATGATCATCTCGATCAGGCTGAATCCGGTTTGCCTAGAGGGTTGGTGCATAACGCGTGCGATAGCCGGAAAGACTGATGCGGTGGTTGCCCGGCCCGGTGACTGTCACCGTCACCCGCAGGGTTTCGCCTGCAGGAATGCCGTTAAAGGGCCCGGCCGCCTGAACCTGGACTGTAGCGCTGTAAGCATTCAAGCCCGTCACCGAGGTATTGGTCAAATCGATAATGCCAAGACCGGCACCGGCAGGCATGCTGAAGTTGTTGTAATCGTTGACGTTGTCGAACGGTGCAGTGGTGGAGTAACGCGATTCACCCTGTGCAACCTCTCGCCCGATCCCCGCCTCCGTAGTCGTGGCGCAACCCGTTGGGCCGATGGTTGCACTGGTCGCCGTATCGGCCTGGGCATCGTCCGGGTCGCAATAGGTGTAAGGCTTGGACAGCACTTCTTCCAGCAGCGATTCGGCAACGGCCAGCGCCTGCTTGCGCACCATCGGATCAACGCTCGTGCGGGTAACCGAGCTATAGACCGACAACACGCCGGTCACGGCGATACCCACGATCACGATGAACACCATCAGCTCGATCATGCTGAGGCCGCGTTGTTCAGGCATGCGGCTAATCATGGACATACCCGGTTTCGCGTTCCACCAGCACATGGTAGGCGCCCGCCCCGTTCACCTGAATATCCAGCTGCGCCGCCAGAGTGGACGTGCCACCGCTGGCATCAAACTGAAGCGCCGGAGTTGCTGGGGTTACGCTGATCGTCAGGCCACTCGGTGCGGTCACGGTGTAGGGTTTCTCGCCGCCCGGTCCCGGTGCCCGGTCAGCCACGGCGCATGGCGCTGTCGCCACGTAGCACAGCGTGGCATCGGTGGCGGTGAACTGGACAAAAACCGGGGTGCGCTGGGCTATCGCCAGCTTTTGCGCAAAGCGTACCGTGGCGGCCAGCTGGTCGGTGAAACCACGCGTGTCGAAGCTGGTGCGGCCCATGAAACGCGGAATGGCCACCGCGGCAAGAATGCCGGCGATGACCATCACCAGGATCAGTTCCACCATGGTAAAACCGCCGCAAATGCGGCGGTTATTAATCAAGCCTGAGGCCGTCATTACACAGGATCAACAACCCGCAGTATTGCCTTCGGCACTGGCAGGAGTAAGCGCACCAACCAGCGGTGCGGCACCTGCCACAGCGGGTGCGGTGTATCTAAAGAAGCAGGTTGCCGCGTTGCTACCGCCGGTCACACGAATCGTCAGTGCCGATCCAGCAGCGGCGCCGCCACCAACGAGTTGATACCCTTCCGCGGCCAATGCTGCTGCGGTAGCGGGGAAAGCCGACGTCAAACCAGCCGCATCGACTATGCCCTGAGAGTTTGCGGTGGGGTAACCGTTTAGAATTCGAATCCGGCCATTTTCGGTACACACGTTGTTTGTGTTATTCGACGTGGCGCCACCAAAACCCAGGTTCACCGGGCAAGGCGCCGCATCTGGCACACCACCGCGAACCAGTACCGTGCCGTGGATCATTCCCGACGCTGCTTGCACCGCGCCACGCGCCGCATTGAGTTTGGCGATGCGCGCATCGCGCTGGATGTTGGTGAAGCGCGGCAGCGCCACTGCCGACAGGATGCCGAGGATGACGATGACGACGATCAGCTCGATCATGGTAAAGCCGTGTTGTTTTGCTTTCATTTCGTTCTCTCACTTATTGGAATGATGTTTCCACATATGCCGCCCCGCTCGGCGACCCATGATATGCATTTCGGCAAAAATCATTCCAACTTGAGTATCAGACAGGCCTTGCGGCCCAAAAACCGGAAATTACTTGATGGCGTGCTTGCCCAGGTCCCACATCGGCAGGAACACGCCCAGTGCCAGCACCAGCACGATGCCGCCCATGGCGACGATGATGAGCGGCTCGATGCGGGCGGAAAGCGTCTTGATTTCGTAGTCCACCTCGCGCTCGTACATGTCGGCGACTTCATGCATGAGTTCATCAATGCTGCCGGTTTCCTCGCCCACGGCAATCATTTGCAGCACCACGGGGCTGAACACGCCAGCCGTCTGTGCGGTACGCAGCACCGATTCACCGCGCTCGATGCCATTGCGCATCTGCTCGACGCGGGACGCGACCCAGGCATTGTCGGTGACTTCGGCCACCACCGAGAGTGCCTGCGCAGCCGGAATCCCGCTCTTGAGCGAAAGCGACAGGGTGCGCGCAAAACGGGCCAGCGTGCTTTTCAGCACGATGGTGCCGGTGAGCGGAATCCGCATCTTGAAACGGTCCCACGTCAGGCGCCCGCTTCCGGACGCACTCCAGATCCGGAATGTGAACACCGCCAGCACCACCACGGCCAGCAGGTGCCAACCGTAGGCGATGGTCAGGCGCGAGCTTTCCATGAGGATCTTGGTCATCAGCGGCAGGTCGGCGCCCATGCCGGCATACACCTTGGCGAAGGCCGGGATGACGAACACGTTGATGATGGCGACCGCGACCACCATGGCAATCAGGACGAAACTCGGGTAGCGCAGGGCTTCCTTGATGCGGGAGCGGGTTTCGCGCTCGAATTCCATGTGGTTGAACATCTGCAGGAAGATCTCGTCCAGCCGCCCGGTTGCCTCGCCGACCCGCACCATGGCGACATAAAACGGCGAGAACGCTTCGGGGTGCTGGCGCATGGCCGATGACAGGTCGCGGCCGGCTTCGAGCGATTCCTTGAGCGAGCGGATCACCTTGGCAAGCGCGACACTGGTCGA
The DNA here is from genome assembly GCA_019911765.1 of Thiobacillus sp. Lineage (GTDB taxonomy): Bacteria > Pseudomonadota > Gammaproteobacteria > Burkholderiales > Thiobacillaceae > Thiobacillus. The sequence continues at coordinate 2,199 of JAIOJU010000247.1, read as the reverse complement.
CGATTCGATCAGGCCGGAGAGCGACCGCAGAATGGGCACACCCGAGCGCATCAGCGTGTAGAGCTGGCGCGAAAACAACTGGATATCGATAGGCTTGATGCCGGGGGCGAACAGATCCGCTCCCACGTTTTTGGCATCGCGCCGTTCTGTCTGGCCGGTTTCGCGAATGCTGGTCGGCGTAATACTGCTTTTCAGCAGGCTGCTGGCACAGTCGGTTGCGCTGTCCGCGTCAAGAATGCCCTGTGTTTTTTCACCGCTGGCGGTGCGGCCGACATAATTGAAGCGCGGCATCAGCTGGCCTCATCCTGCGCGCTGACCCGCATGGCTTCGGCCAGGGTGGTCACCCCTTCACGCGCCAGCGCGATGGCCTGGTCACGCAAGGTGCGGCCGGCCATGGCTGCGCGAGCGGCCTGGACAAACCGGGCAGGCTCGTTGTGTGCCAGGTTTTCCGCCAGGGCCGCGTTGATTTCGAGCAATTCGTGGATCGCGCGCCGCCCCGAGTAACCGGTACCCAGGCAACGGTCACAGCCGGTGCCCTGAATGTAAGGGGACTCGGTCGATGAGTCGGAATTGGCCCGACTGAGCCACACCTGTTCCTGCGGTGTGGGGGTATGCGGTGCCTTGCAATGGCTGCACACCTTGCGCATCAACCGCTGCGCGAGCACCCCCTGAACCGAGGTGGCCACCATGAAGGCAGGCACGCCCATGTCGAGCAAACGAACCGGGGTGGAGGCCGCATCGTTGGTGTGCAGGGTGGACAGCACCAGGTGGCCGGTCATGGCGGCCCGGAGCGCGATTTGCGCCGTTTCGGGATCGCGCATCTCGCCCACCAGAATCACGTCCGGATCCTGCCGCAGGATGGCGCGCAGCACGCGGGAAAAAGTGAGATCGATCTTGTCGTTGGCCTGCACCTGGTTGACACCGGGCAAGCGGTATTCCACCGGGTCTTCGACGGTGATGATCTTGGTGCCCGGATCGTTCAGCTCGTGCAACGCAGCATAAAGCGTGGTGGTCTTGCCGCTGCCGGTTGGGCCGGTGACCAGCACCAGGCCGTTGGGCCGGTGCAGGATGGCGCGAAACTGTTCCAGCATGTCCGGTGCCATGCCGAGGTTATCGATCGTATGCGGATCGTCGCCCTGGCTCAGCAGACGCATGACCACGGATTCGCCGTACTGCGTAGGCATGGTCGACAGACGTACATCGACCGTGCGGCCGCGCACCTTGACCGCAAAACGGCCGTCCTGCGGCAGGCGTTTTTCGGAAATATCCAGCCCGGAAACGATCTTCAGCCGCAAGGCCAGCGCGGGTGCAATCTTGAGGTCGGCTTCGGTCTGTGGATGCAGGACGCCATCGATGCGGAAACGAATCATCAAGCGTTTTTCCTGCGGCTCGATGTGCATATCGGAGGCATTTACCTGCAGCGCATCTTCAAACAGCGTTTGCAGCAATCGCACCACCGGCGCATCGGCCTGGCCTTCACCCAGTGCTTCCAGGCCGATGATGCTGGCCTCGCCCTCGCCCATGTCACGCGCGAGTTCCTCGGTGAGACCGGAAATGTCGTCGGTGCGGCGATAGAGCCGGTCAATCGCTGCCAGCAGGTCGCCTTCCGAAACCACGGCCAGCTGGATTTCCTCATTCAGCAGCCGGGCGACCTCGTCGTAGGCGGACAGATCGGTGGGATCGGCCATGCCGACAAAAATATTCCCGTCCCGGCGCGCCAGCGGAATGGCCCGGAACCGCCGGGCCTGGGTTTCCGGCAACATCTGCAGCACGGCGGCCTCCGGATTGAACTTCCGCAAATCGACAAATGGCAGTGCCAGTTGCCGCGCCAGCGCCTGGGCAATATCGTTTTCACCCGCCATCCCGCTTTCGACCACGACCCGGCCCAGCCGGCGTCCGCTTTTTTTCTGCATGGCCAGCGCGATTTCCAGATCGGCACTGGAAATGACTTTTTGCTCGACCAGCAAATCCCCCAGACGGATTTTCTGCGGAGCGGGACGTGGCGTTGAGGCTGGCGGACTATTCTCTGGCTGCATGGAGTTCTCAGGTCAATTCGGAGGAATGCGCACGATTTGATTTCGATTCATTACAGGCTTCTCGGGTGTCATCCGGGCCGGGTTTAGTTTTGGCCCGTCATTCCTGGCCGGATTCAGTCTGTCAGGACGGTTTTTACCTGGCCTGCTGTTCGATCATTTCACC